>NZ_JBMVFV010000115.1:0-14600 GCF_049538395.1 Micromonospora sp. AB353
CCTCCCTCGGGGCGGTCCCGCTCGCGTCGCGCGGCCGGTCTCAGGCGACCACGGCATCGAGGGACTTCTTCAGCGCCTTCGGGGCGGTCGGCGTCTTCGGCGCCTTCGGGCGCAGGTCGAGCATCCGCTGGCCGATCTCCTGGAGCCGGCTACGGCCGAGCGCCTCGCGGACCTTCGGGAACCACTCCTGCTCCTCCTCCTCGATGTGGTGCAGCACGTTCTCGATCAGCACCGTCGTCTTGGCGTTGTACCGCTCGTCGCCGGCGTCCATCGTGAACAGCTCGAAGCAGAGCACGTCCGCGACGTGGTGCTCCTCGTACGACTCCAGGACGTCGTCCTCGACGTCGGGCACCAGCTTGCGGACCTCCGGGTACATCACCTCGTTCTCCAGGTAGGTGTGCACCGTCAGGGCTTCGAGGATCTGCCCGACGATCTTCCCGCGCTTGCTCGCCGGTCCCTCCTCGGCCTCCTGGAAGGCCTTGAACAGGCGGCGGATCTCCTTGTGGTCCTCCTTGAGCAGGACGATCGCATCGGTGGACACCGGTTACCTCCTAGGTCGGCTGACGGTGCCCCCCTACCCGGCGCCCCACCAGGACAAACAGACCGGGCCCGGCGTGCTCGCCGGGCCCGGTCCACGCGGATGCCGGTTACCTCACCGCGTTGTACGCGTCCACGACGCCGGCGCCGTAGAACCCGTTGCGGTTCCCGCCGGAGCAGGTCGCGTCGTACGCGTTCGGGCCCGCCGGGATCAGCGGCACCGGGTTGTAGACGCCCGACGGGCAGGACTTCGCCACCGCCGTGCGCTCCAGGAACGAGGCCAGCTGGCCCGGGGTCATGCCCGGGTGCGCGGACAGCGCCAGCGCCGCGACGCCGGTGGCGTGCGGGCTGGACATCGAGGTGCCCTGCTTGTAGCCCCACCCGTTGGTGCGGGTGGCGGTGTTGAAGGTGGTGGACAGGATGCCGTCGGCGGACGTCGAGCGGGCGCCCTGCGTCCGGAACCGGGTGTCGCCACCCGGCGCGGTCACGTCGATCACGCCCTGGCCGTACGAGGAGTAGTAGCTCTTCTCCCCGGTCGGGCCGACGGCGGCGACGGTCACCACGCCCGGCGCCTCGGCCGGCAGGTCGAGGCAGGCGTTGGTGAGGTTCTCGCGCTCCTCCGGCGTGCCGTTGTTCGGGCTGCCGGTGTCGGTGATCTTGTGGGCCAGGTCGTAGTTCGAGTTACCTGCCGACGCGACGTGCAGCACGCCCTGGGACTGCGAGTAGCGCAGGGCCCGCTGCACGGCCTTCCACACGGGGCGCTGACGCGCGTCGTTGCGGCAGTTCAGCTCCCACGGGTCGATGTAGTAGCTGTTGTTGGTGAGCTGCATGTCGTGCTCGGCGGCCCACATGAACCCGCAGACCGCGGCCTCCGGGAAGATGTAGCCGTCGTCGTTCACCACCTTGACGGCGGCGACCTTCACGCCCGGTGCGACACCGGTGACACCGACGCCGTTGACGGCGGCGGCGATGGTGCCGGCCACGTGGGTGCCGTGGTCGCTGGTGGTGGGGTTCCACGCGGTCTCGGCGGTGTTCGGGACGCCGCCCACACAGGAGGCGCTCTTGTCCTTGGCGATCTGGGTCGCCAGGTCCGGGTGGCTGCTGGAGATGCCGCTGTCCAGCACACCCACCACGACCGACGGGCTGCCGCCGGTCACGGCGTGCGCCTGCGGGACACGGATCTGGGGCATGTCCCACTGCAGGTTGTAGAGCGGCTCGGCGGTCGGGTCGCCGGTGGCCGCGGCGACGGCGGCGGCCGGCACCTCGACCGTCTCGCCCTCGTCCAGTGCGGTGCCCAGGCCGGCGGTGGAGGCGACCGACTCGACGCCGGCGCCCGCCACCCGGGTGGCGAAGTCCGGGGCGGACGAGCGCACGACCAGCACACCGATCTTGTCGTACGCGGCCACCACGGTGCCGTCGGCGGCCGCCACGCGGGCGGCGGCCTTGGCGGTGCCGTTGCCCTGCGGGGCGAGCACCAGGTACGAGGTTTCCGGTCCGACGGCCGCGGCCGGTGCCGTGCCGCCGACGAGGGCGAGCCCGGCGCCGAGCGTCACTGCCGACGCCGCGGCGAGTGTCTTGCGACGGAGGTTGTTCACACAGACTCCCAGGGGTTCGTGCGGGTGGACCGCACCCCTGAGCGGGCTGCGGTCCGGGCGGAGGCACGGCGGAGTACCGGCCTCGCCCGGACCAGCGCCACCGCCTCCCGGGGTGTTACACGTGGTGGGAGCCCGGTGACGTGGATTGTCAGACGGTGGCGATCGTGTAGGGGATCTCGTCGAGCAGTTCCCGGGCGAGGAAGCCGATCCGCCCGTACCGGGGGACCAGCCGCTGCCCGCTCACCGCGTGCGCGAACGCCGCCCAGCAGGCCGCCTGCGCCGGGTCGGCGCCCCGGGAGAGCAGACCCGCGAGCAGCCCGGCCCGTACGTCGCCGCTGCCCGAGGTGCCCAGTCCGGCGTCCCCGCTCTCCTCCCGCCAGGCCCGGCCGTCCGGCGTCGCGATGTGCCCGTACAGCGAGACGACCGCGTCGTACCGGCCGGCCAGTTCCACCGCCTCGGCGTCCAGGTCGTCGCCCGGATCGCGGCCCAGCAGGTGCCGCGCCTCGGTCAGGTTGGGGGTGAGCACCGCCTTGCGGCCGGACCCGGCCAGCAGGTCCGGCGCGTGGCTGAGCGCGCCGAGCGCATACGCGTCGAGCACCAGCGCGGTCTGGCGGCCGGCCGCGTCCAGGACCAGGCGCAGCAGCTCCCCGGTGGCCTCGATGTCCGTGAGGCCGGGTCCGACCGCCACCACGTCGGCCTCGGTGACCAGGCCGCGGAGCAGGTCGCCCGGGTCGCCGCGGACCGCGCCGTCGCCGGTCTCCGGCAGGCCGATCACGAGCGCCTCCGGCACCTGGATGCTCAGCGACGCGGCAGTCGACTCGGCAGCGGCGAGCTGGAGCACGCCGGCACCGGCCCGCAGCGCGGCCACCCCGGCCAGCAGCACCGCACCGGGGGTGAACCGGGAGCCGCCGACCACCAGCACGGTGCCGCGCGCCTCCTTGCCGCCGGTGGGCACCGGCAGCGCCCAGTCCCGCAGCAGCGCGGGGGTGATCACGTCAGACCGGCTCGGCATTGACCTCGTCCTCCCTGGTGGGCTTCGCCCCCTGCCGGTGCAGGTGGGCGACGTCGTTGAACACCTCCGGCACGAGCCGGCCGGTGTCGTCGGCGTGCCAGGCGGTGACCGAGCAGTTGGCGATCACGTGTTCGCGGGTCAGCGCCATCAGCTCCGCCTCGGTGAGCCCCTCCACCAGGTAGCGCAGCAGGAAGACCAGCGCGTCGTGGCCGAACAGCAGCACCCGGCCCCCCTCGTGGTCGCGGCGCAGGTCGCCGAGCAGCGCCCGCAGCCGCAGCGCCACGTCGGTCCAGGACTCGCCGCCGGGCGGGCGGTAGTAGAACTTGCCGAGCCGGGTACGCCGCTGCGCCTCCTCCGGGTAGCGCCGGGTCACGCCGTGGCCGGTGAGCCCGTCGAGGACGCCCAGCTCCCGGTCGCGCAGCCGCTCGTCGACGCTCGCCGGGATGCCGGTGCCGTCGAGCGCCAGCTCGGCAGTGCGCACCGCACGCAGGTACGGCGACACCACCGCCACGTCCGGCCGCCTCGACTCCGGCAGCCCGGCCAGCCAGCGGGCGGTCGCCCGTGCCTGTTCCTCGCCGGTCGGCGACAGCGGCACGTCCGCGTCCCGGTGGCTGAGGTCGATCAGCTCGGCCCCGGACGTCTCGGCCGCCGTGGCCGCCACGTTCGCCGTGCTCTCGCCGTGCCGGACGATCCAGAGCGATCCCAACTCCGCCATGCGGCTCCCGTACCCGGGGCCCGGGACGGATAACCGTGCCGGACCGGCCGGGCGCGGGACTGCGGCGCAGTGCATCGACCCGGCACAATGTCCCACGACGCGGGACGGACGGCCCCGGGTACGAGGGAGGCGCACATGGCGACTGTGGTGCGGGGTCTGCGGGAGGCGCTGGTGCTCTTCCTGATCGCCGCCGTGGTGATCGCCGCGGCGGTCGGCATCTGGGTGGCCGTCGGCGGCGGCGACTTCACGCACCGGCTGGGCGTGGCGTTCATGATCGTCGGCGCGGTGATCGGGATGACCGGCGACCTCACGCTGAGCCGCATCGGCATGCTGCCGGCCCGCTCGACCTTCGGTCTCGCGCCGGAGCGGGAGGACGGCGGCGGCGGGCGGGTGCTCACCGGCGTCGGCATCTTCCTGTTCGTCTCGGTGCCGCTGATCGTCGTCGGTGCGCTGCTGATCACCTGAGCACGTGACGGCCGTCGCCGGACCGGTCAGTCCTCCGGCGAGCCGGGACTCACGAGGCCCGTCTCGTAGGCGACCACCACCGCCTGGACCCGGTCGCGCAGCCGGAGCTTGGCGAGGATGCGGGCGACGTGGGTCTTCACCGTCGCCTCGGACAGGTGCAGCGCCGCCGCGAGTTCGGCGTTGCTCAGGCCGCCGGCCAGCAGGCGCAGGACCTCCGTCTCGCGCGGGGTCAGCGTGGCCAGGTCGCGGTGCACAGCCGCCGTCTGCGGGTCACGGCGGGCGAAGCGCCGTACCAGCCGGCGGGTGATGGCCGGTGCGAGCAGCGCGTCACCGTCCTGCACCATGCGTACGGCCGCGACCAGGTGTTCCGGCGTCACGTCCTTGAGCAGGAAGCCGCTCGCCCCGGCGGCGAGCGCGGCGTAGACGTACTGGTCCAGGTCGAACGTGGTGAGGATGATGATCCGGGGCGCCGCGACGGCCCCGGTGAGGATGCGGCGGGTGGCCTCGAGACCGTCGAGCTCGACGTGTACGGGCCGGTCCTCCTGGCGGCGCTCGCGCTGGGCGGTCCGCTGACAGCACTGCTCGGAGCGTTGCTGCCGGCCGGATGGGCGGCCCGGACCCGGACCGCGACGGCACTGCGGAGCGGGTAGCGCGCCCGGCGGCGTCGCGGGTGTCGGTGGGGCCGGTTATGGTCCCCGCACACTGCGGGCGATCAAGGAGACGGTGTGCGCAGATTCGAGTTCGTGGGCGGCGGTTCGGCCAAGTTCTGGGAGGTCGGGCAGAGCGACGCGACGGTGACGGTCCGCTATGGATCTCTCGGCGCGCAGGGCCGCACCCAGGTCAAGGAACTGGCTTCGCCGGCCGAGGCCGCCGCGCACGCCGACCGGCTGATCGCGGAGAAACTGCGCAAGGGGTACGCCGAGACGGCCGCCGCGTCCTCCGCCGGGCACACCGGAACGCCCGCCGTCGAGCCGGCTGCGCCGAGCCGCGGCCCGGAAGCGGCCGGCACCGATCCGGCCGGCGTGGGTTCGGAGGGTGGCGTTTCGGCCACGTCGCCCGCCGGCGAGCTGCCGGACGAGGACGCGTTCGAGGTTCCGGCCGGCTGGCGGCGGATGCTCGCCGCGCGCCGGGGCGGCGCACCGGGCCCGGCCCTGCCGAGCGCCGCGAAGGGCCGGGCCGCCGGGCGGAAGGTGCTGGACACGGTGGCCGACCAGGTCGACGCCACCGCCCGGGCCACCACCGACCCGGAGCTGGGCCCGGCGTTGCGCGGCTACCTCGACGGCGAGCCCGGTCCGCTGGGCGGTGCCGCGCTGGTGGCAGCGGTGGCCACGGCGCTCGGCTATCACGGGCGCGACCAGCAGGGGCTGGCCCTCGGTGACCTGCTGGCCGCCGATCTCGGCCCGGCCGGCGCGGCGGTCGCTGCGACCGAGCAGATCACCGTGGCGGCCACCGGGTCGGCGTCTCCGCTTTCGCTGGGCCGCGCCGAGGTGAACAAGGCGCACAACTACGGCCACTGGCGCCTGCGCCAGGGGGTGCTACGCCGGGTCCGCGCGCATCTCGCGGCGGCCCGCGAGGCCGACTACGCAGCGGCTCGCGCCGCCCTGGTCCCGTACCGGTCCGGGCCGCTGGCGGCGCGGGTGGTCACCTCGTTCCTGCTGCCGACCGAGCGGGAGTGGGTGGCCCGGGACGTCCCCGACGTGGCGCGCGACGGAGGACCGCTGCTCGCCGAGCTGCTGCTCGGTGCAGTCGACGAGGTGGACGCGATCCACGCCCTCGGCGGGCACCTGGCGGTCTACCGGCTGATGTACGACCAGGTGGCGATGATCACCGCCACCGCGGCGGTCGGGCCGCCGATCGCGCCGGTGCTGGCCGGATGGTTCGACCACGAGCACGTCGGCGCCGACGGGCGGCAGCGGATCGTGTCGCTGCTGGCGGCCCTGCCCGGCGACGAGCCGATGACGGTGCTGCTCGACCGGCTGGACCGCAGGTACGTCCCGCCCGCGATGACGGAGACGCTGCGCCGTTTCCCGGTGCGCGGCGTGCGCCTGCTGTCCGCCGCCGCCGAGGGGCGCAGCCCGGCCGCACGGGAGGCCGCCACCTTGCTGCGCGCGCACGTGTTGGCCAATCCGGCGGCCGTCGAGGCGGCGTTGCCGGCGCTGGATGCGGCGGGGCGGGAACGGGTCGAGCGGATCCGCGACGACGCGTCCGCGTTGCCGGTCGCCGGGCCGGACCGGCTGCCGCCGGTGCTGGTGTCCCCGCCGTGGTCGGTCCGGCGCCCACGGTCCACCCCGCCGGTCGTGGACGGGCTGGCCCGTCCCGCCGGGTCCGCCACGGCGTGGCTGCCGGGCGAGCGGGAGCGGTGGGCCGCGGTCGTGCCCCGCTGGTCCGGCTGGTGGCGGGGTGATGACCTGACCGTGCTGGCCGCCGAGGTCGCCGCCGGGCGAGCCGAATCGTCAGCGGCGATCCACTTCTTCGTCCGGGCCACCGAGGAACTGGCCCGGCCGCTGCTGCCGGCCTGGCGTCCCGACGAGTCCTGGGGCGCCGACGGGTGGATGACCCGCCTCGCCGGCCGGTACGAGCTGGACGCGCTGCCCGCCGCCCTGCACCTGGCCCGTACCGCGCCGAAGAGCGTCGGCGAGGTGCTGCTGCCGTACGCCGACGGTGAGGTCGCCGACCTGATGGCCGACTGGCTCGACCGGCTCAAGACGGTCCGCCCGGTCGCCCGGTCCTGGCTGCGGCGGCACCCGGAGTGCGCCGTGCGGGCGCTGCTGCCTGCGGCCCTGGGCACGCCCGGCCCGCGTCGCCGGGCCGCCGAGCGCGCACTGCGCCTGGTCGCCGCTGAGGAACGCGAGGTGCTCCTCGGCGTGGCCCGGGAGCACGGCGAGGAGGCGCTCGCCGCCGCCACGGCGATGCTCGACGCCGACCCGCTGGCCCAGCTCCCGGCCCGGATGCCGAGCCTGCCGGCGTGGCTGGACCCGGCGGTGCTGCCGCAGGTGCTGCTGCGGGACCGTTCGGCGGCGCTGCCCGCCGACGCGGTACGCCACCTCTGCACGATGCTCGCCATCTCCGCGCCCGGCGAGCCGTACCCGGGGGTGGAGGTCGTCCGCGCGACGTGCGACGCCGACTCCCTGACGGAGTTCGTCTGGGCGCTGTTCGAGAGCTGGCAGAGCGCCGGCGCGCCGTCGAAGGACGGCTGGGCGTTCACCGCGCTGGGGCTGCTCGGCGACGACTCGACCGCCCGGCGGCTCGCGCCGCTGGTGCGGGCCTGGCCGGGCGAGAGCCAGCACGCCCGGGCGGTGACCGGCCTGGAGGTGCTGGCGCAGATCGGCACCGACGTGGCGCTGATGCACCTCTACGGCATCTCGCAGAAGGTGAAGTTCCGGGGCCTGCGGGAACAGGCGGCGCGCAAGGTCACCGAGGTCGCCGACGGGCTGGGCCTGACGCCCGAGCAGCTCGGCGACCGGCTGGTGCCCGACCTCGGGCTGGACGCCGACGGCAGCCTGGTCCTCGACTACGGACCACGCCGGTTCACCGTCGGCTTCGACGAGCAGCTCAAGCCGTACGTGGTGGACGGCGCCGGCGCCCGCCGCAAGGACCTGCCCAAGCCCGGCGCCCGGGACGACGCCACGCTGGCGCCCGCCGCGCACAAGCGCTTCGGCGGCCTGAAGAAGGACGTACGCACGCTCGCCGCCGACCAGATCCGCCGCTTCGAGTCGGCGATGGTGACCGGGCGGCGCTGGCCGGCTGCCGACTTCCGCCGCTACTTCCTGTCCCACCCGCTGCTCTGGCACGTCGTCCGCCGGCTGGTCTGGGCCACTGTGGACGACGCCGGTCAGATGGTCGGCGCGTTCCGGGTCGCCGAGGACCGCACCCTCGCCGACGTCGACGACGAGGCGTACACGCTGCCGGACGACGCGACGGTGGCCATCGCGCACCCGCTGAGCCTCGGTGCGGCGGTGCCGGCCTGGGCGGAGGTCTTCGCCGACTACGAGATCCTCCAGCCGTTCCCGCAGCTCGGCCGCGAGGTGTTCCGGCTGGACGCGGCCGAGCGCGCGGAGACGCTGCTGCGGCGGCACGCGGGTGTCACGGTCCCGGCCGGGCGGCTGCTCAGCCTGGAACGGCGGGGCTGGCGGCGCGGCGACCCGCAGGACGCCGGCATCCAGAGCTGGCTGGAGCGCGAGGTCCCCGGCGGCCGGGCCGTGGTGATCGACCTCGACCCCGGCATCGCGGTCGGGATCGTCGACATGTTCCCGGACCAGAAGATCGAGGCGATCTGGGTCAACGACGTGCCCTACGGCGGCTGGTTCCAGCGCGACGGCAAGGTCCGCCTCGGCGACCTGGACGACGTCACCCTCTCCGAGGTGCTGCGCGACCTGGCGGAGGTGACCCGGTGACCGCGCTCGACCCGGCCGCGGAGCGGGCCCAGCGGCCTCCGGCCGACGAGCGAGCGCAGCGTCCTCCGGCCGAGGTGCGGTACGCCGACGAGCTGGCCGCGCTGGCCGCGAACGACAGCGACCCGCGCCCGCCGGGCTGGCGGCTGAGCCTGCGCGCCGCGCGCCGGTTCATCCTCGGCGACCCGGCCGCCGGGGTCCGGCGCAAGTTCGTCGGCGACCCGTCGCTGATCGACCGGGCGCTGGTGGCGCTGGCGACCAGCCGCGGCCTGATGCTGGTCGGCGAACCCGGCACCGCCAAGTCGCTGCTGTCGGAACTGCTCGCCGCAGCGGTCAGCGGCGACTCCACGCTGACCATCCAGGGTGGCGCGGCCACCACCGAGGACCAGATCCGCTACTCGTGGAACTACGCGCTGCTGGTGGCCGACGGCCCGTCGCCGCGCGCGCTGGTGCCGGCGCCGCTGCTGCGCGGCATGGCCGAGGGGCGGGTGGTCCGCTTCGAGGAGATCACCCGCTGCCCGCTGGAGGTGCAGGACTGCCTGCTCTCCCCGCTGTCGGACCGCGTGCTCGCCGTGCCGGAGCTGCCGGGTGCCGACGCCATGGTGTTCGCCCGTGAGGGCTTCAACGTGATCGCCACCGCGAACACCAGGGACCGGGGCGTCAACGAGATGAGCGCCGCCTTGAAGCGGCGGTTCAACTTCGAGACCGTCTTCCCGATCCCCGACCTCGGCACCGAGCTGGAACTGGTGGAGGCCGAGGCGGGCGAGTTGCTGCGCCGCTCCGGTGTGACCGCGCCGCCCCGGCGCGACCTGCTGGAGGTGCTGGTCACCACGTTCCGGGAGCTGCGGACCGGCATCACCGAACGCGGCGACGCGATGGAGCGGCTGTCGGCGGTGATGAGCACCGCCGAGGCGGTGTCGGTGGCGCACGCGGTCGGGCTGCGCGGCTGGTTCCTGCGCGGGGAACCCGGCGACGCCGCCGACCTGGTCGCCTGCCTGGCCGGCACCGCCGCGAAGGACGACGCGGAGGACCTGGCCCGGCTGCGGCGCTACCTGGAGCAGCAGGTGTCCCGCCGTTCCGGCGCGCAGTGGCGGGCGGTGCACGACGCCCGGCACCTGCTGCCCGGGTGAGCACCGTCGAGGCGCCCGGCGGCGTCACGTTCCTCGGCGTCCGGCACCACAGCCCGGCCTGCGCGCGGCTGGTCGCGGCCACGGTGGCGCGGCTGCGCCCGGCGTACGTGCTGGTGGAGGGGCCGGCGGACCTGAACGGGCGGATGGACGAGCTGCTGGGCGACCACGAGTTGCCGATCGCCGTGTTCACCGCGCACCGCGACGGCACCAGGCGGCACGCCTCCTGGAGCCCGTTCTGCGCGTACTCGCCGGAGTGGGTGGCGCTGACCGCCGGTCGGGAGGTGGGCGCGCAGCTGCGCTTCATCGACCTGCCGGCGTGGCATCCGGCGCTGTCGGACCGCGCCAACCGGTACGCCGACGCCGACCAGCGGTACGCCGAGGCGGTGCGCCGGCTGTGCGCCACGCTCGCCGTGGACAACGTGGACGCGCTGTGGGACCACCTGTTCGAGATCGGCCCGGACGACGGGCTCGCCGAGCGTCTGGACACGTACTTCGACGTGCTGCGCGGCGAGTCGGCGGCCGGGGCTGACGACACCGCCCGGGAGGCGTACATGGCGCGCTGGGTACGCGCCGCCCGCCGCCGGGCCGCCGGCCGGCCGGTGCTGGTGGTGACCGGCGGCTTCCACCGTCCCGCCCTGGTCCGGCTGACCGCCGGCCCGGACGGCACCGATCCGGACAACACCGGCCCCCACGGCGCCGGCCCGGACGGCATCGGCCCGGAGGAGGACGACTGGCCGGAGGTGCCCGCCCCGGCTCCGGACGCGGTGGCGGGCAGCTACCTCGTGCCGTACTCGTTCCGGCGCCTGGACGCGTTCGTCGGCTACCAGTCCGGGATGCCGTCACCGGCGTACTACCAGCGGGTCTGGGAGGACGGCCCGCGCCGGGCCGCGGAGGCGCTCACCGAGGCGGTGGCGGCCCGGCTGCGGGCCCGGCGGCAGCCCGTCTCCACCGCCGACCTGATCGCCGCCCGGAGCATGGCCGGCGGCCTGGCCCGGCTGCGCGGTCACGTCCACCCGGGCCGGGTCGACGTGCTCGACGGCCTGGTGTCCGCGCTGGTCACCGACGCGCTCGACCAGCCGCTGCCGTGGGCGACCCGGGGCACGCTGGCACCCGGCGCCCACCCGGTGGTGGTGGAGATGGTCGCCGCGCTCAGTGGCGACCGGGTGGGCCGCCTGCACCCGGACACGCCGCTGCCGCCGCTCGTGCACGACGTCGACGCCGAGCTGGCACGGCACCGGATCGATCCGCACGAGGCGGTCGAACTGGACCTGACAGCCGCCGACGACCTGAGCCGCAGCCGTCTGCTGCACCGGCTGCGGCTGCTCGACGTACCCGGTCACGTCCGCGAACGCGGCCCCCGGGTGGGCGCGGACGCGCTGCTCACCGAACGCTGGTCTCCGGCGCCGTCGGCGGACCGGCTGGCGCGGGTGATCGAGGCGGGCGGGTACGGGCCGACCGTCCTGGACGCCGTCACCGCCCGGATCGAGGAGCGGGTGACGCTGCTCGGCGCGGACGTCGACGCGCTCGCCACGACGCTGTTCGACACCGCGCTGGCCGGGCTGCCCGAGCACTCCACCCGGACGCTCACCGCGATCGCCCGGGCCACCGGTTCGGTCACCGACCTGCGGGCGCTGGGCCGGGCGCTCGCGGTGGCGCTGGCGCTGTGGCGGCACGACCGGCTGCTCGGCAGCGCCGGGACCGCCCCGCTCGGCGCGCTGATCACCGCCGCCGTACGCCGCGCGTTCTGGCTCGTCGAGGGCGTGCGCGCCACGGCCGCGCCGGCCGACCCGGGCCGGCTCACCGCGCTCGTCGCGGTCCGGGACGCGGTCCGCCACGCCGGCCCGGCGCTGGGGCTCGACCGGGACGGTGCGCTGGCAGTGGCCGGACGGGTGGCGGCCGACCCGGCGGCCCCGCCGGACCTGCGCGGCGCGGCGCTGGGCCTGGCCTGGTCGCTGGGGGACGTGCCGGACGCGGCCCGCGCGGTCCGGGCCGTGGCCGCGCCGGACACGCTCGGCGACTGGCTGTCCGGGCTGTTCGCGCTGGCCCGGGAGGAGGTGGTAAGCGGCGACGCGGCGCTGCTCACCGTGGTGGACGAACTGCTCGCCGCGATGGGCGCGCACGACTTCCTGGTGGCGCTGCCCGCGCTGCGGCAGGCGTTCGGCTGGTTCCCGCCCCGGGAACGGGCGGAGGTGGCCCGGCACGTGCAGGCGCTGCACGGCGGCGGCGCGTCGCCCGGTGACCTGCTGCGGCTGGACGCCGACCCGCTGCTGGTGGCCGCCGCCCGCGCGGTGGAGGAGCGGGTCGACGCGGTGCTGACCCGGGAGGGGCTGTGGGAGGGGGACCGGACGTGACCGACCCGATGCGGGAACGCTGGCGGCTGGTGCTCGGCGACGCCGCGCAGGACAGCCTGGGCGGCCTGTCGGCCGAGGCGGCTGGCCGGGACGCCGCGCTGGACTGGCTCTACGGCCGTGACGCCGAACTGGGCCGCCGCGACGTGCGACGCGGCGGGTCCGGCCCGTCCGCCTTGACCACTGTGGACTGGCTGGACGGGATCACCCGGCTGTTCCCGAAGGAGACGGTGCAGCGGCTGGAACGCGACGCGGTCGAGCGGTACGGCATCCACGAGGTCGTCACCGACCCGGCGGTGCTGGCCCGGGTCGAGCCGAACCCGGCGCTGCTGCGTGCGGTGCTGCGCACCAAGCACCTGATGGACCCGCAGGTGCTGCGGCTGGCCCGCAAGCTGGTCGAGGCGGTGGTGCGGCAACTGGTCGAGCGGCTGGCCGCCGACATCAGGCAGTCCTTCTCCGGGCCCCGTGCGCGACGCCCCAGCCGGTTCCGGCAGGCCCGCAACTTCGACGTACGGCGCACCATCCGGGCGAACCTGGCGCACTGGCAGCCGGCCGAGCGCCGCCTGCACGTCCGGCAGCCGCACTTCTTCTCCCGTACCCGCCGTCACCTGGACCGCTGGCAGGTGATCCTGCTGGTGGACCAGTCCGGCTCGATGCTCGGCTCGGTGATCCACGCCGCGGTGACCGCCGCCTGTCTGTGGGGGCTACCCGGCGTACGGACCCACCTGGTCGCGTTCGACACCGACGTGGTCGACCTGACCTCCGACGTGGACGACCCGGTGGAGCTGCTGATGAAGGTGCAGCTCGGCGGCGGCACCGACATCGCCCGCGCGGTCGCGTACGGCGCGCAGCTCGTGGAGAACCCGCGCCGGGCGATCGTCGCGCTGGTGTCCGACTTCTACGAGGGCGGGGACGCCGGGCGTCTGGTCCGGTCGGTGAAGCAGCTCGTGGAGCAGGGCACGCACGTGCTCGCCCTCGCGGCGCTGGACGAGGAGGCCGACCCGGCGTACGACCGGGCCACCGCGCAGCGGCTGGCCGACGTGGGCGCGGCGGTCGGCGCGATGACGCCGGGCGAGCTGGCCGCGTTCGTGGCCGAGCACGTGGGCCGGTAGGGGGACCGGATGACCCGTGACGACCTGATCGCGCTCACCCCGGACGTGCTGGCCGCGCTGAGCAACAGGGGCTTGGTGAAGCGCGCCACGAAGGAGGTCGACGCCGGTGAGCGGCCCGCGCTCACCGAGGACGCCGACGGCGCGGTGCGTGCCGCGTACCCGGACGGGGTGACGGTGACGCTGCCCGGGGGCGGCGGCCTCGCGGCCGGGACCTGCTCCTGCCCGGCGCCGGGCGTGTGCCGGCACCTGCTCGCCGTCGTGCTGACCTACCAGCGCACGCACGCCGACGCCCGGGCCCGCGAGGCCGCGCCCGACCGGAACGCCGGGCCGGGCCACGACGCCGTGCCCGGCCGCGAAGCCCCGCCCGGCCGGGCGGATGCCGGGGACGAGCCGTGGCGGTGGTCGCCGGGCGACGTCACCGACGAGGAACTGGCCGCCGCGATCGGCGCGCCCGCGCTCACCGCCGCCCGACGGCGGCTGCGGCGCGGCTACGCCGCCGTGGTCCACCGGCCGGACGCCGCCGACCCGGTTCCGCGCGTGGAGCTGCCCACCGGCACGGTCCGCTTCCTGGTGCCACGCCGGATCGGGTACGCGCGCGGCGACGCGGCCGGCGACGGCGGCGAGGCGATCGCGCTCGCCGTGTGGGCGTGCCGGGCGGCCGACCGGGAACAACCGGACCGTCCCGAGGCGCAGGTACGCGTCGGCGGAACCGCGACCGTGACGGAGCATCCGGCGCTGGACGCGGCGGTGGGGCTCGCCGCCGACGTGCTGCTGACCGGGGTCGCGCACCTGGGCTCCGGCGTGGACGCCCGGCTCGCCGCCGTCCGCCGTGACCTCGACGCGGCCGGTCTGCGCTGGCCGCTGCTCGCCGTGGAGGACGTGGCCGGGCAACTGGAGGCGTACGCCGCGCGCGGCGCCCGGTACCGGCCGGAGACCCTCGCCGACCTGCTCGCCGAGTTGCCCGCCCGGCGGCGCGCGGTGGTGAACGCGGGTGCCACCCCGGCGGAGCGGGTACTCGGCGCCCACGAGCCGGCGGAGACGCCGCTGCGGCGGGTACGGCTGACCGGCCTCGGCGCCCGCGTCCGCGAAAGCGGCGGCGAGGTGGGCGTGGACGTGGTGCTCGCCCACCCGGCGGCCGTCTCGGTGCTGGTGCTGCGCCGCGCCTACCCGGTCACCGACGACGACCCGCCCACCGGGCACGAGCTGGCCGGGCGGCGGGTCACCGGCACCACGCTCGGCGCGCTCGCCACCGGCAACGTGGTCTCCGAGTCGGCGGTGCGCAGCGCCGCGCACCG
>NZ_JBMVFV010000116.1:0-14214 GCF_049538395.1 Micromonospora sp. AB353
GCGGCGGGTGGACCTGCCCACGTACGCCTTCCAGCGGGAGCGGTACTGGCCCGAGCCGGCGAACCGGCCGCGGCAGACGGCGACCCACGGCGGTGACGCCGACTTCTGGAACGCCGTCGAACGCGGCGACCTGAGCGCCCTCGCCGCCCAGTTCGGCGACGACGGCGCCGCCCTGGACGCCCTCACCCCGGCCCTGCCGGTCCTGTCGACCTGGCACCGGGCGCGTACGCAGCGGGCCGTCCTGGACGCGTGGTCGTACCGGGTCGGATGGAAGCGCGCCGACATCACCGCCGGCCCGGCGCGGCCCGGCGCGTGGCTGCTCGTGACGGCGCAGGACGACCTGGCGGACGGCACCCGGGCGGAGGCGGTCACCAAGGCCCTCGCCGAGGTCGGCGCCGACGTGGTCCGGCTCACCGTCGACCCGGCCGGCACCGACCGGGCGGCCCTCGCCCGGCGGCTGGGCGACGCGCTGGCCGACGGTCCCGTCACCGGCGTGCTCTCCCTGCTCGGCCTCCGCGACCAGCCGCACCCCGCCCACCCGGCCGTGCCGGTCGGGACGGCCGCCACGCTGCTGCTGCTCCAGGCGCTGCACGACACCGGGGCGACGACCCGGCTGTGGTGCCTGACGCAGGGCGCGGTCAGCACCGGCGACGGGGACACCGTGCACGCTGCCGTCCAGAGCGGGCTCTGGGGCCTGGGGCTCGTGGCGGGCCTGGAACACCCCCACCTGTGGGGCGGGCTGGTGGATCTGCCCGAGCAGGCCGACGCGACGGCCTGGGACCGGCTGGCGCGGGTGGTGACCGGCGCCGGCGACGAGGATCAGCTTGCCGTACGCCCCTCCGGGGTGTTCGTCCGTCGCCTGGTCCGCTCGGCGCCCGCCGCCCCCGACACGGCGCAGCGGTGGCGGCCGTCCGGCACCGTGCTGGTCACCGGCGGCACGGGCGCGCTGGGCGCGCACGTGGCCCGCTGGGCGGCGGCCAACGGGGCGGAGCACGTCGTGCTGACCAGCCGCCGCGGCGGGGACGCCCCGGGGGCCGTGGAGCTGCGCGAGGAGCTGATCGCCCAAGGCGTACGGGCGTCGGTCGTCGCCTGCGACGTCGCCGAGCGCGACCAGGTGGCGGCGCTGCTGGCCCGCCTCGACGAGGATCCGGCGCCGCTGACGGCCGTGGTGCACGCGGCGGGCGCCGGCGAGTCCGGGCTGATCGCCGACACCGACCTGGCCGCGTTCGCGGGCGTGCTCGACGGCAAGGTGGCCGGCGCGCTGCACCTGGACGCCCTGCTCGGCGACCGGCCGCTGGACGCGTTCGTGCTCTTCTCCTCCATCGCCGGGGTGTGGGGCAGCGGCGGGCAGTCCGCGTACGCCGCCGGCAACGCCTTCCTCGACGCGCTCGCCGAGCAGCGGCGCGGCCGGGGCCTGGCGGCGACGTCCGTGGCCTGGGGACCGTGGGCCGACGGCGGCATGGCCACCGGCGAAGCCCAGCGGATGCTGGCCCGGCGCGGCCTGACCGCCATGGCGCCGGTCGACGCCGTGCACGCCATGCGGTACGCCGCCGGCCTGCCCAGGGCGGCGCTGACCGTGGTGGACGTCGACTGGGCGGTCTTCGCCCCGGCGTACGCCTCGGCCCGCCCCCGGCCGCTGCTCGACGACATCGCCGAGGCCCGGGAGGCGCTGCACGCCCACGCCGTGGAGCAGCAGCCCGGCGGTGCCGCCGACGCCCTGCGGGAGCACCTGCTCACCCTGCCCCGCCCCGAGCGGGTCCGGCACCTGGTCGACCTGGTCCGTACCCACGCCTCGGCCGTGCTCGGCCACGCGGGAACGGACCGGGTCAAGCCGCAGCGGGCGTTCAAGGAACTCGGATTCGACTCGCTGACGGCGGTCGAGCTGCGCAACCGACTGACCGGCGTCACCGGCCTGTCGCTGCCCGCGACCCTCGTCTTCGACTACCCGAACCCGGCCGTGCTCGCCGAGAACCTGCTCGACGGCCTGCTGCCCGAGGCGGCGCAGGCGGACGACGGCGACCCGGCGGAGGCGGCCGTCCGGCAGACGCTCGCGGCGATCCCGCTGGCCCGCCTCCGTGAGGCCGGGCTGCTGGACCTGCTGCTCAACCTCGCCGACACCGACGGCGACGACGGTGACGAGTCCACCGACGAGGACCTGGACCTCGACGACCTCGACACCGACGCCCTCGTCAGGCTGGCGCTTGACGGAACCGATTCCTGACCGTTGTCCCCAGTACGGAGCTCATGATGTCTACGTCCGCAGACAAGGTCGTCGAGGCGCTTCGCGCGTCGCTCAAGGAGACGGGCCGCCTCCGTCAGCTCAACCAGCAGCTGACCGCCGCCGCCAGGGAGCCGATCGCGATCGTCGCGATGTCCTGCCGCTATCCGGGTGGCGTCGCCAGCCCCGAGCAGCTCTGGGACCTGGTGGCCTCCGGCGGCGACGCGATCGGCGGCTTCCCGACGGACCGGGGCTGGGACCTGGACAACCTGTACGACCCGGACGCCGACCGCGCCGGCCGCTCCACCACCCGCGAGGGCGGCTTCCTCTACGACGCGGCCGACTTCGACGCGGAGTTCTTCGGCATCTCGCCGCGCGAGGCAGTGGCGATGGACCCCCAGCAGCGGCTGCTGCTCGAGACGTCGTGGGAGGCGTTCGAGCACGCCGGCGTCGCGCCCGCCTCGATGCGGGGGCAGAAGGTCGGCGTCTTCGTCGGCACCGCCGCCAACGGCTACGGCATGGGCCCGCAGAGCGAGGCCGAGGGCGCCGACGAGGGCTACCTGCTGACCGGTACGGCCACCAGCGTCGTCTCCGGGCGGATCGCGTACGCCCTCGGCCTGGAGGGCCCCGCGGTCACCGTGGACACCGCCTGCTCGTCGTCGTTGGTCGCCCTGCACCTGGCGTGCCAGGCGCTGCGGCAGGGCGACTTCGACCTGGCCCTGGCCGGCGGCGTGTGCGTCATGGCCACCCCCGGCCCGTTCGTGGGCTTCTCCCGGCAGCGGGGGCTCGCCCCGGACGGCCGCTGCAAGTCGTTCGCCGCCGCCGCCGACGGCACGGGCTGGTCCGAGGGCGTCGGCATCCTGCTGGTGGAGCGGCTGTCGGACGCGCAGCGCAAGGGACACCCGATCCTCGCCGTGATCCGCGGCAGCGCCGTCAACCAGGACGGCGCGTCCAACGGTCTCACCGCCCCCAACGGGCCGGCCCAGCAGCGGGTGATCCGGCAGGCCCTCGCGAACGCCCGGTTGTCCACGGCCGACGTGGACGCGGTCGAGGCGCACGGCACCGGCACCGTCCTCGGCGACCCGATCGAGGCGCAGGCGCTGCTGGCCACGTACGGCCAGGGCCGCCCCGCCGACCGGCCGTTGCTGCTCGGCTCGATCAAGTCGAACATCGGTCACAGCCAGTCGGCCGCCGGCGTGGCCGGTGTGATCAAGATGGTGATGGCGATGCGGCACGGGCTCGTGCCGTCCACCCTGCACATCGACGAGCCGACGCCGAAGGTGGACTGGTCGGCCGGCGAGGTGTCGCTGGTGACCGAGGCGACGCCGTGGCCGGCGACCGACCGTCCCCGCCGGGCGGCCGTGTCGTCGTTCGGCATCTCCGGCACGAACGCGCACACCATCATCGAGGAGCCACCGACCCCGGATGCCGCCGAGCCCGCCGACGCCGGACCGGCACCCACCGTCGCCCTGCCGGCGGTGCCCGTGCTGCTCTCCGCCCGCTCCGAGGCCGCGCTCAGCGCGCAGGCGGGTCGCTGGGCCCGGTGGCTGGAGGACGACGAGGCCCTCCGCACCGTGGACGTCGGCTGGTCGTCGGTCGTGTCGCGCTCCGCGCTGGAGCACCGCGCGGTGCTTACCGCCACCGGCCGCGAGGAGTTGCTGGCCGGGCTGCGTGCCCTCGCCGCCGGGCAGCCGTCCGGCGCGCTGGTCGCCGGGCAGGCCGCCGACCGGGGTCCGCTCGCGGTGCTCTTCTCCGGTCAGGGCGCGCAGCGTGCCGGCATGGGCCGGGAGTTGTACGCGGAGTTCCCGGTCTTCGCCGCCGCGCTGGACGAGGTGTGCGCACAGCTCGACGCGCTGTTGCCGCGCCCGCTCAAGGAGGTGCTGTTCGCACCCGAGGGTTCCGCCGAGGCGGAGCTGCTGGACCGGACGGTGTTCACGCAGGCGGGTCTGTTCGCGGTCGAGGTGGCGTTGTTCCGCCTGGTGGAGTCGTTCGGCGTGGCCCCCGACCTGGTCGGCGGTCATTCGATCGGCGAGGTCACGGCCGCGCATGTGGCGGGGGTGTTGTCGCTGGCGGATGCGTGTGTGTTGGTGGCGGCGCGGGGCCGGTTGATGCAGGCGTTGCCGGCCGGTGGTGGGATGTTGGCCGTTGCGGCGGCTGAGGCCGATGTGCTGGCGACGCTGGACGGCTTGACCGGTGTGGGGGTCGCGGCTGTCAACGGGCCGACGTCGGTGGTGGTCTCCGGTGAGGTGGAGGCGCTCGACGAGGTGGAGCGGGTCTGGCGTGGGCGGGGTGTGCGTACGCGCCGGTTGTCGGTGAGTCATGCGTTCCACAGTCCGTTGATGGAGCCGATGCTGGATGAGTTCCGGGTGGTCCTGGACGGGCTGACGTTCGAGGCGCCGGCGTTGCCGGTCGTGTCGAACGTGACCGGTGCGCCGGCTGACCTCGACGAGATCCGTAGTCCCGACTACTGGGTGCGGCACGTGCGGGAGGCGGTGCGTTTCGCCGACGGGGTCGCCGCGCTGCGCGCCGCCGGGGTGGACACGTTCCTGGAGATCGGCCCGCGCAGCGTCCTGACCGCCATGACCCGGGACGTGCTGAGCGGGCGAAAGCCGGCGGACGCCGACGACGACACCCCGGTCGTCGCCGTACCCGCCCTGCGCGCCGACCGCCCCGAGTCGCGGGCCCTGCTCGCGGCCCTGTCCGAACTGCACGTCAACGGAACACCCGTCGACTGGGCGGCCCTCTACGCCGGCACCGGAGCGACCCCGGTCGCCCTGCCCACGTACGCGTTCCAGCGGCAGCGCTACTGGCCCGAGCAGATGCCGGCCTCGGCCACCGGCCCGGTCAGCCCGGACGTGGTGGACGTCGAGTTCTGGTCGGCCGTCGAGCGCTCCGACGTGGCGGCGCTCGCCGCGCAGTTCGGCACCGACGGGGCGGGCGTCCTGGCCCCGGCCCTGCCGGTCCTGTCGTCCTGGCGCAAGGCGCGGCTGCGGGACGCCGTCGTCGACGGCTGGTCGTACCGGGTGGTGTGGAAGCGGACCACCCTCCCCGCACCGCTCACCCCGCCGGGACGCTGGCTGCTCGTGGAGCCCGCCGACGACGCCGCCACGACCGAGTGGGCCGGGGCGCTCGCGGGGGCGCTGAGCGCCGCCGGCGGCGAGGTGTCCCGGCTGGCGGTGGACCCGCTCGCCGAGCGCGACCAGGTGACGTCGCGGCTGGCCGGCGCCGTGGGGGACACCCCGTTCACCGGGATCGTCTCCCTGCTGGGCCTGCTGGAGCGACCCCACCCCGGCCAGCCGGCGGTGCCGCTCGGCACGGCCGCCACGATGACGCTGGTGCAGGCCCTGCACGCCGCCGACATCGCGGCACCACTGTGGATGCTCACGCGGGGCGCTGTCGGCACCGGCGACACCGACCCGGTGCGCAGCGTCGCCCAGGGCGGGCTGTGGGGCCTGGCCCGGGTCGCCGGGCTGGAACACCCGCAGCTCTGGGGCGGCCTGGTCGACCTGCCGGACGCGCCCGGGCGCGACGGCTGGGACCACGCGGTGGGCGTCCTGACCGGGGGCGGCCACGAGGACCAGGTTGCCGTGCGGCCCTCTGGCGTCTTCGTGCGGCGCCTGGTGCGCGCCACGCCGGCGGCCGTCGGCACCGTCGACCGCTGGCAGCCGTCCGGCACCATCCTCGTCACCGGCGGCACCGGGGCGCTCGGCGCGCACGTGGCCCGCTGGGCGGCGGCCAACGGCGCCGAGCACCTCGTGCTGACCAGCCGCCGCGGCGAGCACGCCCCCGGGGCGGCCGAGCTGCGCGACGAACTGACCGCGCTCGGCGCCCGGGTGAGCCTGGTCGCCGCCGACATGGCCGACCGCGCCCGCGTCGAGGCGCTGCTGCGCGACGTCGACGCCGACCCGGCGCCCCTGACCGCGGTGGTGCACGCCGCCGGGGTGGGCCAGCTGAACATGCTCGTCGACACCGACCTCGCCGGCCTGGCCGGGGTGCTCGACGGCAAGATCGCCGGCGCCGTGCACCTGGACGAGCTGCTGGGCGACCGACCGCTCGACGCGTTCGTGCTGTTCTCCTCGATCGCCGGCATCTGGGGCAGCGGCGGCCAGGCCGCGTACGCCGCCGGCAACGCCTTCCTCGACGCCCTCGCCGAGCGGCGCCGCGCCCGCGGCCTGACCGCCACCGCCGTGGCGTGGGGCCCCTGGGCCGACGGCGGCATGGCCAGCGGCGAGGGGCAGGAACTGCTGGCCCGCCGCGGCCTCAGCCCCATGTCGCCGGCCCAGGCCGTGTACGCCCTGCGCAGCGCCGTCGGCCGGGCCGGGCCGGCGGTGACCGTGGCGGACGTCGACTGGTCCCTGTTCACCCCGGCGTTCGCCGCCGCCCGCGCCCGCCCCCTGCTCGACGACATCGCCGAGGCGCGCGACGCCCTGCGCGTGGTCGACGCGGAACCGGAGGGCACCGGCGGCGGCGGGCTGCGGCAGCACCTGCTGACGCTGCCCCGAGCCGAGCAGGACCGCCACCTGACCGAGCTCGTACGCACGCACACCGCCGCCGTGCTCGGCCACTCCGGCACCGAACTGGTCAAGGCCAACCGGGCGTTCAAGGAACTCGGCTTCGACTCGCTGACCGCCGTCGAGCTGCGCAACCGGCTCGGCGCCGCCACCGGCCTCACCCTGCCCACCACCCTGGTCTTCGACTACCCGAACCCGGCCGCCCTCGCCGACCACCTGTCGGCGACGCTGCGCCTGCACGAGGTCGAGACCGTCACCGCCTGGGGCCCCGCCGGGCCGGTCGACGACGACCCGATCGTCATCGTCGGCATGAGCTGCCGCTACCCGGGCGGCGTGGCCAACCCGGACGACCTGTGGGAGCTGGTCGCCACCGGGCGCGACGGCATCAGCGGCTTCCCCGACGACCGCCACTGGGACATGGGCCGGCTGCTGGCCGTCGACGCCGACGGGCAACCCGTCTCACACACCCGCGAGGGCGGCTTCGTCGACGGCGCCACCACATTCGACCCGGGCTTCTTCGGCATCTCGCCGCGCGAGGCCGTCGCCATGGACCCGCAGCAGCGCCTGCTGCTGGAGGCGTCCTGGGAGGCCATGGAGCAGGCCGGCATCGACCCGGAGGAGCTGCGCGGCAGCCGGACCGGCGTCTTCGTGGGCGCCTCCCCGTCGGGCTACGGCACCACCGACACCCCGGCCGAGCTGGCGGGCTACCAGCTCACCGGCGGCGCGCACAGCGTCATCTCGGGCCGGGTGTCGTACACCTTCGGGCTGGAGGGCCCGGCGGTGACGGTCGACACCGCCTGCTCGTCCTCGCTGGTGGCTGTGCACCTGGCCGCCCAGGCGCTGCGCGGCGGCGAGTGCGACATGGCCCTGGCAGGCGGCGTCACCGTCATGGTGACGCCCGGCGCCTTCGTCGAGTTCTCCCGCCAGGGCGGCCTCGCCCCGGACGGGCGCTGCAAGTCCTTCGCCGCCGACGCCGACGGCACCGGCTGGTCGGAAGGCGTCGGCGTGCTGCTCGTCCAGCGCCTCTCCGACGCCCGGCGGCAGGGCCGCCAGGTGCTCGCCGTGCTCGCCGGCAGCGCCGTCAACCAGGACGGCGCGTCCAACGGTCTCACCGCCCCCAACGGCCCCGCCCAGCAGCGGGTGATCCGGCAGGCCCTCGCGAACGCCCGGTTGACCACGGCCGACGTGGACGCCGTCGAGGCGCACGGCACCGGCACCGTCCTCGGCGACCCGATCGAGGCGCAGGCGCTGCTGGCCACCTACGGCCAGGGCCGCCCCGCCGACCGGCCGCTGCTGCTCGGCTCGATCAAGTCGAACATCGGCCACAGCCAGGCCGCCGCCGGCGTCGCCGGCATGATCAAAATGGTGCAGGCGATGCGGTACGGCCTGCTTCCACGGACCCTGCACCTCGACGAGCCGACCCCCCACGTGGACTGGTCCGCCGGCGCGGTCTCCCTGCTCACCGAGGCGCGCCCCTGGCCGGCGGTGGACCGGCCCCGCCGGGCCGCCGTGTCGTCGTTCGGCATCAGCGGTACGAACGTGCACCTGATCCTGGAGCAGCCACCCACGCCGACCGACGCGGACGAGCCGGCCGACGGCGACGAGCCGGTCACCGGTGACGAGCCGTCCCGGATGCCGGCGGTGCTGCCGCTGCTGCTGTCGGCCCGCGACGCGGCCGGGCTGTCGGCGCAGGCCGGCCGCTGGGCGCAGTGGCTCGGCGGCACCGGGGCCCCGCGCCCGCTCGACGTGGCGTGGTCCTCGGTGGCGTCGCGCTCCGTACTGGAGCACCGGGCCGTCGTGTCCGGGGCGAGCCGGGACGAACTGCTGGCGGGCCTCGAAGCCGTGTCGGCGGGCGAGGTCTCGGCCGGCGTGCTCACCGGCCCGGGCGGCCAGCGCGGCCAGCTGGCGCTGCTGTTCTCGGGTCAGGGTGCGCAGCGCGCCGGGATGGGTCGCGGGTTGTACGCGGTCTTCCCGGTGTTCGCCGCCGCGCTGGACGAGGTGTGTGCGCACCTGGATCCGTTGTTGCCGCGTCCGCTCAGGGAGGTGCTGTTCGCGTCGGAGGGTTCCGTCGAGGCGGGGTTGCTGGATCAGACGGTGTTCACGCAGGCGGGGTTGTTCGCGGTCGAGGTGGCGTTGTTCCGTTTGGTGGAGTCGTTCGGGGTGGTGCCCGATGTGCTGGCTGGTCATTCGATCGGTGAGGTGACGGCGGCGCATGTGGCGGGTGTGTTGTCTCTGGCGGACGCGTGTCAGTTGGTGGCGGCGCGGGGCCGGTTGATGCAGGCGCTGCCGACCGGTGGCGGGATGCTGGCCGTAGCCGCCGACGAGGCGGCCGTGGCGGAGTCGATCGCGGGGCTGACCGACCGGGTCGGTATCGCGGCGGTCAACGGGCCTACCGCTGTGGTGGTGTCGGGTGCCGTTGACGCGTTGGACGAGGTGGAGCGGGTCTGGCGGGAGCGGGGTGTGCGCACTCGCCGGCTGACGGTGAGCCACGCGTTCCACAGTCCGCTGATGGAGGCGATGCTCGACGAGTTCCGCACGGTCCTGCACGGCCTCACCTTTGCCACGCCGCTGCTGCCGGTCGTGTCGAACCTGACCGGTGCCCTGGCCGGCGACGAGATCCGCACGGCCGACTACTGGGTGCGGCATGTGCGGGAGGCCGTGCGCTTCGCCGACGGGATCACCGCCCTGCGGGCTGCCGGTATCGACACGTTCCTGGAGGTCGGTCCGCAGAGCGTCCTGACCGCTATGAACGCCGACGTGCTGCCTGATGACGAGGCCGTGCTGGCGGTGGCGGTGCAGCGCCGTGACCGTCCGGAGGTGCAGGCGTTGCTGCACGCCCTGGCCGAGTTGCACGTGCACGGCGTGCCGGTGACCTGGACGCAGTGGTTCGCCGAGACCGGCGCACGGCGGGTCGACCTGCCCACGTACGCGTTCCAGCACCAGCGCTACTGGCTGCCGCCCACCGGCCAGTCCGCCGACGTCTCCGGGGCCGGCCTCGGCGTGGCGCGGCACCCGCTGCTCGGCGCGGCGGTGTCGGTCGCCGGCGAGGACATGGTGGTGCTGACCGGCCGGCTGTCGGTGTCGACGCACCCGTGGCTCGCCGACCACATCGTCTCCGGCGCCGTGGTGGTGCCGGGCACCGCGCTGGTGGACCTCGTCGTCCGGGCGGGCGACGAGGTCGGCGCGTCCCGCGTCCGCGAGCTGACAGTGCTCGCCCCGCTCGTGCTGCCCGCCACCGGCGGCGGGGTACGGGTCCAGGTCCGGGTCGGTCCCGTCGACGGGACCGGCAGCCGCTCGGTGACCGTGCACTCCCAGCCCGAGGACGACTCCGAGTCTGGCTGGACCCGGCACGCCGACGGCCTCGTCGGCGTCCCCACTGCCGACGAGCCCACCCTGGGCGCCTGGCCGCCACCCGGCGCGTCCGAGGTGGACGTCACCGGCTGGTACGCGACGGTCGCCGAGCACGGGCTCGCGTACGGGCCGGTCTTCCGGGGCCTGCGCCGGGCGTGGACCGCCGACGGCGAGGTGTTCGCCGAGGTCGGCCTCCCCGACGAGGTCACCGGTGACCCGGCGGGCTTCGGGGTGCACCCGGCGTTGCTGGACGCCGCCCTGCACCCCGTCGGACTGCTGCCCGCCGACCAGTCGGGCGGCGGGCCCCGGGTGCCGTTCGCGTTCGAGGGTGTGCAGGTCCACGCCGTCGGCGCCCGGACGCTCCGGGTCCGCCTCACCGCCTCCGGCAACTCGGTGCGGCTGGTCGCCACCGACGAGACGGGCGTGCCCGTGGTGTCGGTGGACTCGCTGACGCTGCGCGAGATGACCGGCCTGGCGGCCGCGCCGGACGAGGCGTACCGATCCCTGTTCGAGGTCTCCTGGCAGCCCGAGCAGATCGCCGCGCCCGACGGCGCGTACGGCTGGGCCGTACTCGGTGACCGCCCGCTCGACGGCGCGCCGCAGCTCCCGGCGTACGCCGGCGTCGCCGCTCTGACCACGGCGGCGACGGACGGCACCGCCCCGGCGGCGCTGCTGCTACCCGTCACCCCGGCGACCTCCGGGACGGACGTGCCCGACGCGGTGCGCTCCGTCACGACGGACGTCCTCGGCGCGGTGCAGGCGTGGCTGGCGGCCGAGCCGCTGGCGGACTCGCGGCTGGTCGTCGTGACCCGCGGCGCCGTGGCCACCGGCGCCGACGACCGCGTCAGCGACCTGGCGGGGGCGGCGGTCTGGGGCCTGCTGCGCTCGGCCCAGTCGGAGCACCCCGGCCGGCTCGTGCTGGCCGACCTGGAACCCGGCGCCGACCTGGACGCCGACCTGCTGGCTCTGCTCGCCGCAGCCGCCGACGACCCCGCCCTCGGCGGGCAGGTCGCGGTGCGTTCGGGCACGGCGTACCTGCCGCGGCTGGTCCGCGCCACGGGCGCCGCGCGGACCCCGGCGACCCTCGACGGGGGAACCGTCCTCGTCACCGGCGGCACCGGATCGCTGGGCGCCCTGGTGTCCGAACACCTCGTCACCGCCTACGGCGTGCGTTCGCTGGTGCTGGCGTCCCGGCAGGGCCCGGCGGCCCCCGGAGCCGACGAGCTGGTGCGGCGGCTGGCCGCGCTGGGCGCGACCGCCCGCGTGGTCGCCACGGACGTGACCGACCGCGAGCGCGTCGGCGAGCTGGTCCGGTCCATCACCGCCGACGACCGCCTGGCCGGGGTGGTCCACACCGCCGGCGTCCTCGACGACGGCATCGTCAGCGGGATCACCGCCGACCGGCTGGCGGACGTGCTGGCCCCGAAGGTCACGGCAGGCTGGTGGCTGCACGAGGCGACCGCCGAGCTGGACCTCGACCTGTTCGTGCTCTTCTCCTCCGTCGCCGGGGTGCTCGGCTCTCCCGGCCAGGCCGCGTACGCGGCCGGCAACGCCTTCCTGGACGCCCTCGCCGTGCTGCGGGCGCAGCGCGGGCTGCCCGCCGTCAGCCTCGCGTGGGGCATGTGGGACACCGACGGCATGGCCGCGTCGATCAACGACACCGACCGGGCACGGGTGACCCGGGCCGGTCTGGTCCCGATGACCGCCCCGGTCGGGCTCGGGCTGTGGGACGCCGCCCTGACCCACGGCGGCGCGGCGCTGGTGCCGGCCGTTGTCGACCTGCCCGCCGTGCGGGCGCAGACCGCCGCCGGCCGGGTGCCGGTGATGCTGCGGGGCCTGGTGGGACCGGCCGCGAAGCGTCGCCGCTCCGGCACCGGCACGTGGGCCGACCGGCTGGCCGGCCTCGACCCGCAGGAGGCGCGTACGCAGGTGGCCCTGCTGGTGCGCGGGATGATCGCGCAGGTGCTCGGCCACGGCGGCGCCGAGGCGGTGCCGGCGGACCGGGCGTTCCGGGAACTGGGCTTCGACTCGCTGACCGCCGTCGAGCTGCGCAACCGGATCAACAGCGCGAGCGGACTGCGACTCACGTCGACGCTCGTCTTCGACTACCCGACCCCCGCCGCCCTGTCGGAGCACCTGTACGAGCAGCTGTCCGGCCAGGTCGCCGAGCAGCAGCGGGCCGTGCGGGCGACAAACGTCGACGAGCCGATCGCCATCGTGGGCATGGCCTGCCGCTACCCGGGCGGCGTGACGAACCCGCAGCAGCTGTGGGACCTGGTCGCCGCCGGCGCCGACGGCATCGGCGAGTTCCCCACCGACCGGGGCTGGGACCTCGACCGGCTCTTCCACCCCGACCCGGACAACCCCGGGACGTCGTACACCCGCCACGGTGGCTTCCTGTACGGGGCCGCCGAGTTCGACCCGGACTTCTTCGGCATCTCGCCGCGTGAGGCGATCGCCATGGACCCGCAGCAGCGACTGCTGCTGGAGGCGTCCTGGGAGACGTTCGAGTCGGCCGGCCTCGACCCGTCGCGGCTACGTGGCAGCCGGACCGGCGTCTTCGCCGGGCTCATGTACCACGACTACGCCTCCGGCGTGCAGGATCTGCCCGAGGGCGTGGGCGGCTACCTCGGCACCGGCACCTCCGGCAGCGTGCTGTCCGGCCGGGTGGCGTACACCTTCGGCCTCGAAGGCCCGGCGGTCACTGTCGACACGGCGTGCTCGTCGTCGCTGGTCGCGCTGCACCTCGCGGTGCAGGCACTGCGCGGCGGCGAGTGCGATCTCGCCCTGGCCGGTGGCGTGACCGTCATGGCGACGCCGGGCACGTTCATCGAGTTCTCCCGCCAGCGGGGCCTGTCGACCGACGGTCGCTGCAAGTCGTTCGCGGCGTCGGCCGACGGCACGGGCTGGTCTGAGGGCGTCGGCGTGCTGCTCGTGCAACGACTCTCCGACGCGCAGCGGGAGGGCCGGCGGATCCTGGCGGTGGTACGCGGCAGCGCCGTGAACCAGGACGGTGCGTCGAACGGGCTGACGGCCCCCAACGGCCCGTCGCAGCAGCGGGTCATCCGGCAGGCCCTGGCGAACGCCCGGCTCACCACCGCCGACGTGGACGCCGTCGAGGCGCACGGCACCGGCACGACCCTGGGTGACCCGATCGAGGCGCAGGCCCTGCTGGCGACGTACGGGCAGGACCGGCCCGCCGACCGGCCGCTCTGGCTGGGCTCGGTCAAGTCGAACATCGGCCACACCCAGGCCGCCGCCGGGGCAGCCGGCATCATCAAGATGATCATGGCGATGCGGCACGGGATGCTGCCGTCGACGCTGCACGTCGACGAGCCGTCCCCGCACATCGAGTGGAGCGCCGGGGCGGTCTCCCTGCTCACCGAGGCCCGCGACTGGCCCGCGGCAGGCCGGCCCCGTCGCGCCGCGATCTCGTCGTTCGGCGTCAGCGGCACGAACGCGCATGTGATCATCGAGCAGCCGCCCGCCGAGGTGGAGCCGACCCGGGGCGAGGGCACGCCGACGCCCACCGCCGGGCAGTTGCCGTCGCCAGTGCTGCTGTCGGCCCGCTCCGAGGCTGCCGTCGCCGCCCAGGCGGAGCGCTGGGCCCGCTGGATCGCCGGCGACGAGGAACTGCGCCCCCTCGACGTCGGCTGGTCGTCGACAGTCAGCCGGGCCGTCATGGAGCACCGCGCGGTGGTCACCGCGACGGACCGGGACGAACTGCTGGCCGGGCTGCGCGCCCTCGCCGACGGTGAGCCGGCCGCCACCCTGGTCACCGGCACGGGCGCGACGCGTACGCAGATGGCCGTGCTCTTCTCGGGCCAGGGCGCGCAGCGCGCCGGGATGGGCCGGGAGTTGTCCGTCCTGTTTCCCGTGTTCGCGACCGCGCTGGATGAGGTGTGTGCGCAGCTCGATCCGTTGTTGCCGCGTCCGTTGCGGGAGGTGCTGTTCGCTGAGGCGGGCACCGCCGAGGCGGGGTTGCTGGACCAGACCGTGTTCACGCAGGCCGGGTTGTTCGCGGTCGAGGTGGCGTTGTTCCGTCTGGTGGAGTCGTTCGGGGTCGTGCCGGACGTGGTGGCTGGTCACTCGATCGGTGAGGTGACGGCGGCGTACGTGGCCGGGGTGTTGTCT
>NZ_JBMVFV010000117.1:0-13933 GCF_049538395.1 Micromonospora sp. AB353
GGCCGTGTTCCCGGCGTCAGGGCGCCCAGCGGCCCCCGCGCATCGTCGACCACGGGTCGACGTCGTCGGCCTTGGCCTGGGCCTCGGCCTGCGCCCAGGTGTAGATGCCCTGCGCCATCAACGCCGGCGTGCCGGCGGCGAGCCGCCCGAACACATCGGCGCGGGTCCGCTGCACGTCACGGTCCTCGGGGGCGCTCAACGCCGCCCACTCGGCGAGGTGACCGGCGAGGTCGAGCCGGCCGCGGTCCGCCGCGTCGAGGGCGCGCTCGGCCAGGCGGGACGCCCCGCCCGCGAGCTGCGCCACCTCGGCGGCCAGGTCGGCGCGCGGCGCCGGTCGCACGGTGGCCGGGTCACCGTCGTACCAGCCGCCGTAGGTACGCCAGACGGTGCGGACGATGAACTGCGGATCGTCGTAGGTGGGGCGCAGCCACGGCTGGGCCAGCAACGCGGACACCTCCGGCGTGACCAGGGGGGCGTGCAGGATCTCGTCGAGCGTGCAGCCCTCGTTCATCATCGCCACCACACCGTCGTGCAGTGTCGACAGCAACGTCGCCGACCCGAGCAGCGTCTCGCGGACGCGATCGGCACCGACCACCGGCAGACCGTGGCCGGGCAGCAGGATCTCGGCGCCGAGGCCGGCCATCCAGCGCAGCGCCCGCGCCCACTCGGCGACGTGGCGGCGTACCTTCTGCGGGTTGCCGGCGTTGGGTGCCACCCAGGCGTAGAAGTCGCCGCAGCACAGGATGCGCCGGTCGGGCAGCCAGGCCATCGTCGCGTCGTCGGTCTCGCCGCGACCGTGCCGCAGCTCCATCGTCAGATCGCCGTGCCGCAGCGTGAGCGTGTCGAGGTAGGTGCGGTCGGGCTCGCGGTAGTCGGTCGGCCACGTGATGCCCGGAGCGCGGAACTGCCGGCGGTTGACTGTCGCGTTGTACCCGGCGGTCAGCCGGTACCGGGCGAAGCGCTCCGGCACGGCGGCGTGCGCCACGACCGAGATGCCGGGGTCGTGGCGCTCGGCGGCCTCCGCCTCGAACGGCGACAGCCCGAGGACGTGGTCGATGTGGCCGTGGGAGTAGACGGCGGCGACGACCGGCGCGGTGCTGCGTGCCCGCACCGCCTCGTGCAGCGCGGCCGCGGTGTTGCGGTCGCCGGTGTCGAAGAGCACCAGGCCGTCGGCCGTCTCGAAGACGTAGACGTTGCCGGTCGCCGCCCACATCCACACACCGTCGTCGATCCGGCGGAGCCCGTCCCGGCGAAGCTCACCCTTGTAGTAGGCGAACAGCGGCTCGTCACCGCGCCAGGCGCGGTCCGCGTACTCCTCGAGTTCCTTGTCCATCGACACTCCCGGTCCGGTCGCAGGGATCGTGCAAACGGGTCGGCCGGACGAACGCAGGCCGAGGGCCGGCCGCGGCGGCAGCGCCGGACACGACCGGACTGCCGCAGCGGCCGGCGGGACGACCGGGACAGCGGCCTCAGCGGTGCTGGCCGGCCGCCTCCGGGGCGTCCTGCGTCCGCCGGAACCGGCCGACCGCGCGGCGCACCGGACCGGTCACCATGCGGGCCAGGCCGCGGGTGACGAACAGCCGGCTGTCCCGCTGGAAGGCATCCTGGTCGTTGTCGTGCGGGAAGGCGACGATGGGCACTCCCACACCGAGGAACTTACACAAGGTGGGCCATCCTTCCGATACTCGATAAACCAGGAGGCGCTCAGCCGGAACGCATTCCTGGACGTCGCGGACGTGCTTTTCGAACACCTCGACGGCGTATTTCTCGTCCTGAATCGGCCCGTCCCCGAAATGGCGGCGGAAAACGCCGTCGAAGATCTCGTTGAACGCACCGAAACGCCGATCGAGGGCCCGCAGCGGCAACTGCATGGCGGGGACGAGGAGACGGCTGAACAGATCCTGCCGGTACGCCATGAAAATGGTGCGCATGCATGAGCGGTGCCATTGCACCGGGTCGCGCACGGTCAGGATGACCTTCGCCTCCGGGTACCGCTCCACCAGTTCGCGCCAGAACGCCGCGGCGGGCCAGTCGACAGTGGACCGGTAGCCGGCGAACACCTGGTCCCAGTCCACGTCCGCCCCGTCCACAGCCGCCTGCCAGTCGGCCAGCCGGGCGGGATCCTTGAGGATCTCCTTCGTGTGGTACGTGGGCCCCATCCCGAGAATGTTGAGAGCTTCCCGCAGCGAGGCGGTGCCGGTACGGCCGAAGCCGACGCCGATGACCTCCATGTCGTGGGTTCCTCCTGCCGATCGCCGGGTCGACCCCCACCGTCAGGTGCGCGCCGTGGCCTTGCGGAACAGTGCCGTCGCCAGTGGCACGAAGACCACCAGCAGGCCGAGCGACCACAGGACCGACGCCAGGGCGTCGCCGCCCGGTGAGACGCCGTTGAAGTAGTCGCGTGCCGCGTTGATGGTCAGCGTGACCGGGCTGTTGTCGCTGAACGGCCGCAGCCAGCCGGGCATCGACTCGGACGGCACGAACGCCGAGCTGACGAAGCCGAGCAGGAACATCCACGGCATCGCGGTGCTCTGCGCACCCTCGGCGCTGGAGGCGGTCACGCCCACGATCGACAGCACCCAGCAGAGCGCGAAGCCGAACAGCAGCAGCACACCGATCCCCGCCAGCACCTGCAGGAACGTGCCGTGCAGCCGGAACCCGAAGGCGTACCCGACGGCGCCGGTGACCACGAGCGCGATCAGGTTGCGGAAGGTCTCGGCCAGGGTGCGGCCGATCAGCACCGCGCTGTCGCTCATCGGCAGCGAGCGGAACCGGTCCATCATGCCGTTGCGGAGGTCCTCCGCGATGCCCACGCACATGCCGGCGATGCCGCCGAAGACGACGATCTGCCCGAAGACGCCGGGCAGCACGAACTGCTTGTAGTCGCCGCCCGGCACCGAGATGGCGCCGCCGAACACATAGGTGAAGAGGATGAAGAACATCATCGGCTGCAGGATCGCCGCCATGAGCTGGTCGGGGCGGCGCTGCATGTGCCGGATGTTGCGGCCGGCCAGCAGCAGCACGTCACCCACGAACCAGCCGGGCCCCCGCCGCTCGGGCGGCGCCTCCCACGTCGGCGTGGGGGTGTCCCGCTGCCGGGTCGTCGATTCGTCGACGGTCACTTGCCCTCTCCCTTCCGAGCGGACGACGTGGCGGCACCGGCCGCGGCGGCGCGGCTGCCGGTCAGGGCCAGGAAGACGTCGTCGAGGGTGGGGCGCCGGACCACATGGGTCGCCACCCGGATGTCGTGGTCGGCCAGCCGGTTCAGCGCGTCGGCGACCCGGACGAGATCGTCGCCCATCCGCGCGGTGATCTGCGCCAGCGGCCGGTCGACGACTGGCTCCTCGGCGCCCGGCGTCCGCAGCAGGGCGACCGCGTCGTCGAGCCGGGCGGGATCCTCCAGGACGAACTCCACACGGTCTCCGCCGACGCGCGACTTCAGCTCCGACGGAGTGCCCTGGGCCACCGCCCGCCCCTTGTCGAGCACGGTGATCGTCTTCGCCAGCCGGTCGGCCTCGTCCAGATACTGCGTCGTCAGCAGGACTGTGGTGCCCTCACGGACCAGCATCTCGATCTCGGTCCACAGCCCGAGCCGTGACTCCAGGTCGAGGCCGGTAGTGGGCTCGTCGAGGAAGAGCACGCGCGGGCGGATGAGGATGCTCGTGGCGAGGTCGAGCCGTCGCCGGGTGCCGCCCGAGTAGGTCTTCACCGGCTTGTCGGCGACCTCGTCCAGACCGAAGCGGGTGAGCACCTCACCGGTGCGCCGGCGGGCCTCGGCCCGGCCGATGCGGTAGAGCCGGGCCACCAGTTCGACGTTCTCCCGGCCGGTGAGGACCGGGTCGACGGCGGCGAACTGGCCGGTGAGCCCGATCATCGAACGGACCCGCCCCGGCTGCTTCGCCGCGTCGACGCCGTAGATCTCGACGGTGCCGGAGTCGGCCCGCAGCAGAGTGGACAGAATCCGCACCGTCGTCGTCTTGCCGGCGCCGTTGGGGCCGAGCAGGCCCACCACAGTGCCGGGCGCGGCGTCCAGCGACAAGGCGCTGACAACCTTACTTTTGCCTAGCTGCTTGCTGATGTCTCGCGCTCTGATCGCGTCCGCCATGGCGACACCCTATCATCCGCTATATTTTCGCGCAGTTATCGAGCTTGCGTTTCGCGTAGTGTCAGTCGAGCTGACGGAGCCGTACCGGCAGCGACGCGAAGTCGCGGAGCGGTATCGTGCGCCGCCGCACCGGCGGGGCGGCCAGAACCAGGCCGGGAGCGGCGGCGCGCAGCCGACGGAGCAACACGGCGATCTCCAGTCTGGCCAGACCCGCGCCGAGGCAGTAGTGGATGCCGGCGCCGAAGCTCAGCGGCAGGGGACCGGTGCGGCCCGGGTCGAACACGTCCGCGTCCGGGAACGCCTCCGGATCCCGGTTCGCGGACCCGATCAGCAGCCGCACCTGGGAGCCCTGTGGAATGACGACCCCACCCAGTTCCACGTCCGCGCCGGTGAAGCGCAGGCCGGGCGCGACCTGCACCGACGACTCGTAGCGCAGCGTCTCCTCGACGAACCTGCGGGTGCCGTCCTCGGTGTCCAGCCAGCGTCCGCGCCCGGGGTCCTCCAGCAGCAGCAACATCGCGTTGTCGATGGCGGTGGCAGTCGTCTCGAAGCCGGCCGACCAGAGGGTGAACAGCAGGGTACGCAGCTCGGCGTCGTCGAGGCTGCCGTCCTCGGCGTCACGCACCTGCACCAGCGCCGAGACCAGGTCGTCCCGCGGATCCCGGCGGCGCTGCGCGATCATGGCGTCGAAGTAGGTGCCCAGCTCGCGGAACGCCTCGTCGGCCCGCCGGACCGCGTCGGGCGTCGCGGCCGGGTCGACGACGTTCATCATCTCGGGCACGTTGCGGGCCAGCGACTCGCGGTCCGGCTCCGGGATGCCAATCAGGTCGGACATCATGTGCATCGGCATCGGCACCGAGACGTCGGTGTGCAGATCGACTGTGGCCCCGTCGACCAGGCGCTCCAGCACGTCCGAGACGAGCCGGTCCGACCACCGTTCCATGGAGGCCTGCATGTCGGCCACCCGGCGACTGGTGAAGCCGTGCCCGATCAGCTTGCGCAGCCGGGTGTGCTTGGGCGGGTTGCTGCCCACCAGCGAGCTGACCAGCACGTCGTACGCCTCGTGCTCGACGGCCTGCGGGAACATCTGCGCCATCGCATCCGGGTGCGCGCCGGGGAAGACCTCGGCGTGCTTGAGCACGTACTGCACGTCGGCGTACCGGCTCACCAGGTACGCGCCGAACCGGCTGCGGTAGACCGGCGCGGTCTCACGCAGCCAGGAGTAGATCGGGTACGGGTCGGCGGCGGCGGCCGGCGACATGAGCTGGATCAGGGCGTCCGGCGCCCCGGTCTCGACCTGGTCGGACAGGGTCATCGCAGCTGCCTTCCTCGGAGGGTGACGACGCGGGTCAGGTCCAGCCGTGCTGGTGCGACGGCGAGGGCCGGGGCGAGGTCAGGTTCTGCGCCCGGACCATCGAGTCGCGGAAGAAGCCGCAGATGATCTCGCGCTCCTCGCGCTGCAGCTCGGCCGGGAGGTTCTCCCAGTTGTCCACGAAGATCTGGAAGAGGCTGCGGCCCACGCCGGCCGGCTCGATGTAGAGCTTGCCGTTGAGCTCGACCGGCCACGAGGCCCGGCGCAGACCGAACTCCAGCCACGGCAAATAGGAGGGGAACTGCTGGTTGGGCTCCACGTGGCGGTGCACCGACATCTCCACCACGCCGCTGGCGTCTCCCATGATCAGCGTGAGCTTGTCGCCGTCGGTGAACGTGCCGAAGCGGCGCTGCAGCCAGTACCGCAGCGACTCCGGCTTGGTCAGCAGCTCCCAGGCGTCGTACGGCGTGGACTCCAGCTCGATCTGCACGTACGGCCCCATCCGCCGCCACGGCCAGCGCCACGTCGTGCCGGTACGCAGGTAGCCGGCGAGCTGGTCGAGGATCCCCGGCCAGCCGTTGCCGTTCCAGCCGCGCCAGTCCGACGGTGAGTTCAGGGCCTCCTCGGTCGCGGTGATCCGGGTGCCGCCGTCGCCGGTGGCGTCCAGTTCCCAGAGGACCCGCGTGGCCGGCCCGACGCCGACCCAGCGCCAGAAGTACTTGAGCTCGGCGTGGCCGTCACGCGGCGGCTCCGCCACGAGCGGCCGGCAGTGGAAGAACTCGCCGTCCTCGAAGTCGAGCAGGACGTCGCTGCCGACGGCGGTCAGTGAGCCCCGGCACCGCGCGAGCCAGGAGCGGATCTCCTCCGGCGTGGTGAGCGCCTGCCAGACCCGCTCGATCGGGTTCGGGATCTCGACGACCGCGACGAGGCGTTCCCAGCGGTCCTGCACGATGGAGCGGGCCTGGATCGCGTTGAGCGGTGGAAAGGTGTCCAGGGCCCGCGACGGTTCGAGTTCGGCGAAGTCCGGCCAGGACGTCTCCGTGGTGTGTGCTCCGTTCAGCTCTGCCGATTCGACGGACACGGTCTGCCTCCCTGGGGTGCGACCTGGGCCGGCTCGAGGACGGCGGACGCTCACCGGGCCGCTGACGGGCACCACTGATCACCGGTCGCCGCCGGTCTGGCGTCGATCGGTGCGCGGGAGTCAGGATCAGGTGCGTCGCGTGCCGCCGTCCGGGGCCGGTACGCGTACGCCGATCGTAGGAAGGCCGGGGGTCTCGCCGCTTCTCGCAACTTGCGCAGCGCGGCGATCCCCCGGGTTCAGCCCTTGAGCACCCGGCCGGCGCCGAGCAGCTCGACGGCCTGGGTGATCCGCCGGGCCCGGGTCTCCGGCCGCTTGGCGCCGGTGATCCAGGTGACGTACTCCTTGGTCCGCGAGTAGGAGAGCGTGGCGAAGAAGGCCTGGGCGCCGGGATGATCGCCGAGCGCGGCGGTCAGGTCGTCGGGCACCTCCACGGTGCGCGCCTCGGTGTCCGGTTCCAGGGTGACGCGCACGTCGTCTCCCGCCTCCACCCCGGCGGCGGTGCGTACGGTCTTGTTGACCACGATGTACCGGTTGCCGTTCGGCCCGGTCATCACCGAACCGGCGTACGGCGTGTCGTTGATCCGGCCGGTCACCGGGATCCGCGCCGCGGTGCCCAACCGGCCGGCGATCGCGGGCGGGACTGTGACATAGGTCCACGCCCCGACCTGCTCGCACACGAGTGTGCCGCCGAACGTCTCGCTCATCTGCGCTCCCTCACCTCTCGTCCGCGGACCGGCGGCGTCACACCGGGGCGGGCCCCACGTCGGCCAGCCGGTCCGTGGAAACCGCCACGTCGGGGGTGATGCCGAGCAGCCGCAGGCAGCGGGTGACCGCCGCCGGCACACCGACCGCCGCGACCTGCCCGCTGACCAGCGCCTCGATCGGGTCGAGCTGCCGCATGCCCAGGCTGAAGAAGCTGCGCGCGTCGGTCCGGACGGTCAGCGACGGCGCGTCGGCCGGACCGGCGACGACCTCGGCGTGACCGGCCCGCACGTCGACGTGGAAGACCTCGTCGTCGACCCGGAACTCGTAGCTCTCGTCGATCTCGCCGGTGCGTCCGTCGTCCACCATGGCCTCGATGGCGAGGACGGCCCAGGACGCGCGTACCGTTGACGCGGTGGGAAGCTCGTGCCCCGCGGCGAAGGCGAGCCCGAAGCGGGACAGCCCGAGGATCGGCTCGTGCAGCGATCGGCCCAGGTCGGTCAGCTGGTAGCCACCGGTGCGCTTGCGGGGTTCGGTGGGCGTCAGCAGGCCGGCGTCGACGAGCGCGGCGAGCCGGGCGGCGAGCAGGTTGGTGCCGATGCCGGGTAGCGCTTCCAGTAACTGATTGTAACGGCGCGGGCCGTGCAGTAGTTCGCGAATGACGAGCAAAGTCCATCGCTCGCCCACCACATCCAAGGCGTAGGCGAGGGCACACTGCTGGTCATACGAGCGTTTCCCGCGGGCCCCGTTCACTTAGTCCACCCTCCGGCTGTCATGCTACTTGAGTATTGCATGACAATGTGGTGGCGGCGAGTGACCGCCTATCCGGGCGGCACCGACAGGCGGGCGAGCTCCCGCGCGCAGTCCGCGGCGGCCGTCCAGGCGGCCGCGAAGCGGCGGCGCAGCGCGTGCGCGCGGTTGTCCGGCAGCCCGAGATGGCGCCAGCCCTGATGGCTGAACTCCAGCCGCTGACGGTCGGCCAGCCGGTGCAGGGCCAGCTCGGCGGTGGTGCCGGCGCCGCGCTCGGTGACCTGCACGGTGAACGTCACCGTCCCCTCCCGCACCGACCAGTCGTCGAGCGGGAAACGACGTGGCCCGTCGGCGTCGACGACGAAGAACCAGGCGGGCCGGAAGCCGTCGCTCGCCACCGGGAGCCACCGGTAGAGCAGCGACGGTTCGAACGCGTCCCAGCCCGGTGGCAGGTCGACCGAGCCGTCGATGTCGGATCGCCAGTCGTAGCGCGTCGAGCGGCCGGTGCGCAGGTACCCGTCGAGTCGTTGCAGGAAGTCGGTCCAGCCGGCGCGCATCTGCTCGATCTCGGCCGGCGGCCGCACCGGGTCGGCGTCCTCGACGGTGAGCCGCGCGCCACCGGAGGTGGGCTCGGCCCGCCAGGTGACGTGCTGCTCGGGCCCGACGCCGAGGAACGACCAGGTGAACTCGATGAGCCGGTCGTCGGTGACGCGCACCGGCGTGACCACGAAGAAGTCACCGTCGCCGAAGTCGATCCGCCACGGCGTCCGGACGTGCCAGTCGCCGCGGGTGGTGCCGAACCAGGCGGCGAGACGGACCGGGTCGGTCAGAGCCGCCCACAGGTCGTCCACGCCGACCGGCACGGTGATCGCCGTCCGGACCGGAGGCGCGCCGAGAAGCCGTCGACCCCGGTCACCACTGTGGTCGTCCATCGTCTCTCCTCCGGGCCAGCGAGCGCGGGCCGGACCACGTCGCGTCCGGCCCGCGTCCATCTCACTGCTACATCGCGTCCTTGGCGAGGTAACCGCCCATGGTGAACCGCAGGCTGGTCACGTACGCCACCGGGTCCTTCTCCGGGTACCGGGTGTCGTGCAGCGGCAGCATCCGGTAGATCTGGCCCTTGCCGGGCGAGCCGGCCGGCGGGATCTGCCGGACGTCGTCGATGGTCAGGATGATCGGTTCCTTGTTCATCAGCTTCAGGCCGAGCTTCGGCATGTCGAAGATGGCACCGACCGCCATCCGGCAGGCCTTCGCCGACGGCCCCTCACCGGCGTACGGGTCGAAGGGGGTACGGATCTGGCCGGTCGACAGGCAGTCGGGGTTCAGCGTGACGGTGATCTCGCCGAGTTCCTCGCAGCTGCCGGTCATCTTCATCTCGATCAGGTTCGTGTAGACCTCGGCGGTCGCCCAGTCCTCGGAGGTCGGCTCCGAGCGCACGACCCGGACGTAGCCCTCGAACGGCACGGTGTACTCGCCGACGCCGGGCACGGCGAACGTGTCGACCGAGGTGATGCCGAGGTTGTCGATGCCGGGGACCGGCGGCGTCCACGGCTTGACCTCCGTGCCGACGTACCGGTTCGGGACGCCGTCGGTGGGAACCGGCCGGCCGTAGATCACGGAGGGCTTGCTGGCGGGGGCTGTCATGGTCTTCTCCTCCTGAGAGTTCGGCGCGGCCTCGGCCGCCCGGACGCATCGCATGGATCGTGGGAACGGATGCGGGGTGCCTCGCCCGTCAGGGCATCAGCGTGGTGTGGTCGCAGCAGGTCAGGCCGGGCTCGTCCGCGACGCCGTCCTGGTCGGAGTCGATCTCACCGTCGACGGTGGAGTACACGTCACGCGAGTTCATGTCGATGCGGCCGTCGCCGTCCCAGTCGTTCAGCTTGCCCTTGAACGTGCCGAGGATGAAGGCGTTGGTCATCGGGCCGACCTCGGGGTCGTGCAGCGTGGACAGCACGCCGTTGCCCGGGGTGAGGACCTGCTCGATCGAGCGGCCCGCGATGCGGGCCAGGTTCACGTAGCCCCAGCCCTGGAAGCGGCCGCGGACGTAGCGGATCGCGGCCTCCTCGCGGATCTGGAACTTCGGCTCCAGGTGCCAGGTGCCGTACCGGGCGAAGCCGATGTTCGCCTTGCGCACGCCCTCGCTCGGGTCGTCGGCGCGACCGGACTTGAAGAACGTCCGCGGCACCAGGGACTCGAAGAAGAAGTTGCCCCGGTCGCGGCGCGTGCGGTCGGTGAAGCCGCGGAACAGGTAGTTGTCGCAGTGCGGTGAGCCGTCGGCGTGCAGGCCGGAGATCGTCTTGGCGATCACCAGCTGGCGCTCGCGGGTCTGCACGTTGGGGCAGGCGTGGGCCTGGCCGTAGATCCGCGCGAGGCCCTGCGGGGCCAGCGAGATCTTGCCCCAGTGCGTGTTCGACTCGTCGAGACGCACGTACAGGTCGCAGTGGATCAGCAGGTAGATGGTCTCGTCGAAGGTGCGGCCCGGCGTGTAGAGGGCGTCCCGGCCGTCGAACGACGGGTCACCGCTCTGCAGCTCGCTGATGAACAGCTTGGACCATTCGGCGATCTCCGGGTCGGCGTCACCGAGGAACTTCTGCAGCGTCGAGATCGCCTGGGCACCGCCCAGCTTCTCGATCGCCCAGAGCGCGTCCCACCGCACCTCCCGGTTGGTGTCGTGCCGGACGACCTGCTCCAGGAGCTCGAAGGCGTCGGCCTGGTCGCGGTCGGCGTACTCGTACATCGCCTGCTCGCGCATGGCCGGGTCGGCGTGGTGCAGGGCGTCGTGACGCAGCTCGTCGTTGGTGCGGTTGTCGAGCCGGATCGCCACCCGGTTGAGGGCGTACCCGAAGTCGCTCGCCCACGCCGCCGGGTCGCCGGCCACCAGCCGGGGATCCACGTTGCTCAGGGTGGTGCGGTACGCGAAGTTGAGCGCGTCGCGCTGTTCGGTGCCGAGGTCCTCGAGCAGCGCGGTTTCCTGCGGCCACGTCCGGACCTCACCGTCGGCGGACACTGGAGACTTGTTGCATAGGTCGATCGCCATCTCGCATTCCCTTCGGTCGGTTCCGTCAGGCTCAACATCGACGACGCTATAGAAAAATAAACCTGGACACTTCTCACGCCTTTCCATCCCTCCCTAAGCTGTCGGTACATGTAGCGATCGGGGGCTCCGATGGTGGCTTACACGCCCACGTCCGTACCGCGCTCGTCCCTCCCGCAGATGTCCGGCCGCGCCGCCGCCTGGGCGGCGATCACGGCCCGGCACCTCGCCGTCGCGGCCGGCCGGCGGCTCACCCGGCGGGCCTCGCCCACGTCCGCCGGGGTGACCGCACTGCTCACCCGGCTGGGCCCGACGTTCGTCAAGGGCGGCCAGATCCTCGGTACGCGTCGCGACCTGCTGCCCGGCCGGTGGTGCGACAAGCTCGCCCGCCTCAACGACCGGGTTCCGGCCATGTCCGCCCGGGAGGCGCGCGCGGTGCTGGACGCGGCCTACCCGGACGGCACGCCGTTCGCGCGGATCGGCAGCGAGCCGGTGGCCAGCGGCAGCATCGCCTCGGTCTACCGGGCCTGGCTGCACGACGGGACGCCGGTGGCCGTCAAGGTGCGGCGCGGCGGCATCGGCCCGCAGATGCGCCGCGACCTCGACCTGCTCAGTGCCGGCGCCGGGCTGCTGGAACGCCTGCCCGGCCTGCGCAAGGTGCCGATGCGCCGCATGCTGGGCCACGTCTCCACCGCCGTGCTGCGGCAGCTCGACTTCGCGCAGGAGGCCACGGCGCTGCTACAGCTGCGGCAGAACCTCGCCGACGTCGCGGCGTTCCGGATCCCGGCACCCCGGCCGGCGCTCTGCCGCGACGGCGTCCTGGTGATGGAGTGGATCCCGGACCTGCGGCAGTTCAAGCCCGGCGACCTCAACCGCGAGCAGCGCCGACAGATCGTCCGGCGGGTGCTGCACGGCGTGTACCGGATGCTGTTCGTCGACGGGCTCGTGCACTGCGACATGCACCCCGGCAACCTCTACCTGCGGGTCGAGGAGGTGGTGCTGCTCGACGCGGGGTTCGTGGTCCGGCTCGAGCCGCACGTACGGCGGCTGTTCGCCGAGTTCTTCCTGTCCATGTCCATGGGTCGCGGCCAGCAGGCCGCCGAGGTCATCCTGCGCAGCGCCGAGCACGTACCGCCGGGGTGCGACGTGCAGGCGTTCCAGGCCGGCGTACGGGATCTCGTGGTGCGCAACCACCGCCGCACCGCCGGGCAGTTCCGGCTCGCGCCGTTCGCCGCGGAGCTGTTCAACCTGCAGCGGCGGTTCGGCATCACGGCGGCGCCGGAGTTCGTCTTCCCGCTGATGTCGCTGCTCGTCCTCGAGGGGATGATCAACGACTTCGACGTGGATGTGGACTTCCAGGCCGAGGCCATTCCCACCCTGCTCGCGGTCCTGCGATGAGGACCACGCTCGACATCCGCACAGACCGGGAACGCGAGGCCGCGCCACCCGGCGACGCGCGGGCGTACCGGTGGACGATCGTCGGCCCCGAGCGGCACCCGCTCGGCCCGGCGCTGCGGGCGGTGAGCCGCGACGACGCGCCGGAGGCGATCGCCGTGCTGCTCGGCCGCACCTTCCACCGGGTCGACAACAGTCGCCTGCTGCGGGCGACCCGGGCGGCCGTGGCACGCGGCAGCCGGCTCGCGGTCGTGCACCTGGGCGCGGGTGGCGGCAGCCTGGCGCGCGCCGCGGCGGTCGAGCATCCCGGCCTGTCCTGCGTGGTGGCGGAGCTGACCGAGGGCCCCACACCGGCCGCGGTGCGCGCCGCCACCGGCCTGGTCACCGCCACCTCCCCGGTCGCCGGCGAGGTGCGGGTGGACCGGGACGGCCGGCTCCGCACCACCGACTGGCAGCCGGTTCACCTGCCCGCGGCGGCCGGCTCCGCCGGTCCCGGCGGAGCGGTGCTGGTCACCGGCGGACTCGGCGGGCTCGGCCTGCGGGTCGCCGCCGTCCTGGCCTGCCGGCACGGCCTGCACCCGATCCTTGCCGACACGGCCACCCCCGGGCGGCTCGGCACCGCGGGCCGCCGGCACCTCGACCGCATGGCGGCGACCACCGGAGTGACGGTGCTCCGGGCGGACGTCACCGACGGCGCCGCCCTGCGCCGGGCACTCGCGGGCACCGGACACCTGCGGCTGACCGGTGTCGTGCACTGCGCCGGGCTGCTGCGCGGCGGCCCGGTCACGGCCGGTACGGCGGCCGGGCTGAGCACCGTCCAGGCGGCGAAGGTGGACGGCCTGCGGCACGCGCTGGACGCGGTGGACCGGCACGCCCTCCGCCGGGTGCTCGTCTTCGGCTCGATCACGGCCGAGCGGCCGCATCGCAGCCTCGGCGCGTACGCGCTGGCGAACGAGCTGCTGCGGCGCTGCGCCGTACGCCTCGCGGCCGACCTGCCGGCGGCGGTGACGCTGGTGGCGGAGTGGTCGATCTGGAGCGGCGCCGGCATGGCGCACGGAACGCCCGGCGCGGTGGCGGCGGCCCGGCGGCTCAACCTTCCGCCGGTGCCGCTCGGGCCGGGAATGGCCACGGTGGACGCGTTGTGGGGTCTGCCCGCCGCGCCCGGCCGGGCTCAGCGGCTGCTCATCTCCGGCTGCTGAGCCGCGGCGGGCGGCGGCTCGACGCTCCGCCGTGGCCGCAGGACGAGCATGGCGACGGCCACGAACACCACGACGGCGTTGACCAGGAGCAGCACGGCACTCAGCGGATCGATCCCGTGCTCGTGCAGCGGGGCGGCCGCCTCGCCGCCCGGATCCGATGCCCGGGCCGGCCGCACGCCGGTGCCGACGCTGAACCACAGCGTGCCGCTCTTCTCACTACCGTCGGCGAGCACCACGTGGTAGGCGACGACGACATCGCCGCGCTCGGCGCTCCGTACCGTCTGCACCAGGGACCGGTCCCCGCTCGGCCGCGGCTCGCCGACGGCCAGCGACCGCCCGGCGGCGTCCCGCACGG
>NZ_JBMVFV010000118.1:0-13378 GCF_049538395.1 Micromonospora sp. AB353
ACCGGTGGACGGCTGCTGCCGGTGGTCGCGGAGTCCCCCGACTCCCCCGGCGCCACCGGGCCGGGCGTGCTCACGGTCGGTCTCGGCGGCGCCCTCGGCCCCGGCGTCGGGCCGGGCGTGGCGGCCGACGTGGCCGTCAACGGCCCGCTCGGCGCGCACCTGCTCACCTGGGCCTACGCGGCCGCCACCGCTGCGGTGACGCTGCGGGCCGACCCGTTCGCGGTGCCCGCCGCCGTGGCGGCCGAGGACGCGCCGGAGAGCGGGCCGCCGTCGTCGGTCGAGGGCGCGATCGAGGTGTACGCCCCGGGCGGCGCACCGGCCGACCTGACCGGCGCGCTGCGCTGGCTGCTCGACGGGCTGGGCGAACGGGAACACCTCGTGGTGACCGCGTACCTCGACCGGTACGCCGACACGGCGGTCGCCGGGCTGCGCCCGCTGCTGGCGCGCGCCACCGGACGGCCGGTCACCTTCGGCTGGGGACCGCGCCGGGCCGAACACACCGACCCGCACGGCCGGCATCTCCAGATCACCGGTGCGGTCACCGATGATCTGGAGGTGCCCGGTCGTCCGTACACCTTCGCGCAGCTCCAGGCGGCCCAGGCCGCCGGCGACCGGCGGGCCCTGACCGGCCGGGAGCGACCGGTGCTGCGCCTGCACCTGACCGAGCGGGCGGCGGGTGCCGCCCAGCTCCTGGAAACGGCCGGACGGACACGCACGTGACGATCAATGACCTGGAATCAGCGGACCGAGACGCAGGAGGAGGTGGCCCGGTGAACCCGCTGCGCGATCCGCAGGACCGGCGGCTGCCCCGGATCCCCGAGCCGTGTGCCCTGGTGATCTTCGGGGTGACCGGCGACCTGGCCCGCAAGAAGCTGCTGCCGGCGGTCTACGACCTGGCCAACCGAGGGCTCCTGCCGCCCGGCTTCGTGGTCCTGGGCTTCGCCCGCCGGGACTGGGGCGACGGCGACTTCGAGTCGGTGGCGCACGACGCGGCCAAGAAGCACGCCCGCACCCCGTGGCGGGAGGAGGTGTGGGCCCGCCTCGCCGGCAACATCAAGTTCGTCGGCGGCTCGTTCGACGACGACGCGGCGTTCGACCACCTCGCCGCCACACTCGACGAGCTGCGCGACTCGCACGGCATCGCCGGCAACGCGGCCTTCTACTTCTCCATCCCCCCGGCGGCCTTCCCGGTGGTGCTCAAGCAGCTCGCCCGCACCGGCATGGCGGACAACGCCAAGTCCGGCGGCTGGCGGCGCGTGGTGGTGGAGAAGCCGTTCGGCAACGACCTGCCGTCGGCGAAGGCGCTCAACGATCTGGTCGACGACGTCTTCACCAGCAAGGACGTGTTCCGGATCGACCACTACCTGGGCAAGGAGACGGTCCAGAACATCCTGGCGCTGCGCTTCGCGAACAACCTGTTCGAGCCGCTGTGGAACTCCAAGTACGTCGACTCGGTGCAGATCACCATGGCCGAGGACGTCGGCATCGGCACCCGCGCGGCCTTCTACGACTCCGTCGGCACCGCCCGCGACGTGCTCCAGAACCACCTGCTTCAACTGCTCGCCCTGGTCGCGATGGAGGAGCCGACGAGCTTCGACGCCGACGAGATCCGGGCCGAGAAGCTCAAGGTGCTCAAGGCGATCACCGTGCCGCGGGACGTCACCGAGGACACCGTGCGCGGCCAGTACCTGCCCGGCTGGGTGGGCGGCGAGCGCGCCAAGGGCTACCTGGAGGAGGAGGGCGTCCCGGAGGGCTCCACCACCGAGACGTACGTGGCGGTGAAGCTGGGCATCCAGAACCGCCGCTGGGCCGGGGTGCCGTTCTACATCCGGGCCGGCAAGCGGCTGCCCCGGCGGGTCACCGAGGTGGCCATCATGTTCAAGAAGGCGCCGCACCTGCCGTTCAACGCCGCCGACATGGAGTCCCTCGGCCCCAACCAGCTCGTCATCCGGGTGCAGCCGGACGAGGGCGTGGTGCTGAAGTTCGGCTCCAAGGTGCCGGGCACCACGATGGAGGTCCGCGACATCGCGATGGACTTCCAGTACGGCGAGGCGTTCACCGAGTCCAGCCCCGAGGCGTACGAGCGGCTGGTGCTGGACGTGCTGATCGGCGACCGGACGCTGTTCCCGGACGCCGCCGAGGTGGAGCAGAGCTGGCAGGTCGTCGACCCGCTGGAGCACGCCTGGGAGGGCACGACCCCGGAGCCGTACCGGGCCGGTGAGTGGGGGCCCCGGGCCGCCGACGAGATGCTGGCCCGCGAGGGCCGGGCTTGGCGGAGAGCGTGAGCGAGCACTGCGAGCGAACCAGGAGGCTCCATTGATCGGGCTGTGGGACACCACCGGCAACGAGGTGGTCAAGGCGCTGGCCGCGGAACGGCGCAGCGCGGGCGGGGTGGCCAGTGGCATGGCGCTCACGCTGATCGTGGTGGTGGACGAGAAACGGGTACGCGAGGCCGAGGCGGCGGCCACCATCGCCGCCGCGGCGCACCCGTGCCGGCTGCTCGTGGTGGTCCGCTCCGACGTCGAGCGGGACCGCAACCGGCTGGACGCGGAGATCGTCGTGGGCGGCCGGCTCGGGCCGTGCGAGGCGGTGGTGACCCGGATGTACGGGCGGCTCGCGCTGCACGCCGAATCCGTGGTGATGCCGCTGCTGGTGCCGGACGTACCGGTGGTGACGTGGTGGCACGGCGAGCCGCCGGAGGAGATCGCCACCGACTTCCTCGGTGTGGTCGCGGACCGGCGGATCACCGACTCGGCGCAGGCCGCCGACCCGATCGCCGCGCTGCGGCAGCGGGCGCACGACTACGCGCCGGGCGACACCGACCTGGCGTGGACCCGGATCACCCCGTGGCGCACGCTCGTGGCGGGCGCGTTCGACACCACCCAGGCCCGGGTCACCGAGGCGAGCGTGGTGGCGCCGCCGTCGGACCCGACGGCGGCGCTGATGCGCGGCTGGCTCAACGCCCGGCTCGGCATCGACCCGATCCTGACCGCCACCGAGGAGTTCCCGCGGATGCGTCAGGTGCAGCTGCGCTGCGCCAACGGCGACGAGCTGACGCTCACCCGGGACGACAGCATCGCGGTGTTCCGGCGTACCGGGCAGGAGGACCGCACGCTGCCGCTGGTGCGCCGGCCGCTCGGTGACGAGCTGGCCGAGGAGCTGCGCCGCCTCGACGCCGACCAGGTGTACGCGGAGGCGCTCGGCGCTGCGGCCGGGATCATCGGGCTCGACCAGCGTCCGGCCCAGCGGGTGCACGTGTGGAAGGATCCGGCGACCGCCCAGCGGGCCGAGGCCGGCGTGACCGCGCACGCGGGCGCGACCGCGAACGAGTGACCGCCCGGACCGGGTGGTCGGAGGCACAGGTGACCGCCGGTGGGCGGTCGGAACACGAGGGCTCGACGGATGACTGAGGCGAGTGTCGCCGTACACGCCGACCCCGACCTGCTGGCGCAGGCGGTGGCGGCCCGGTTGGTGGTGAAGCTGCTCGACGCGCAGGCCGAGCGCGGCCAGGCGTCGGTGGTGCTGACCGGCGGGCGGATCGCCGCGGCGGTGTACCGGGCGGTCGGGCAGCTACCCGCCCGGGACGCCGTCGACTGGTCCCGGGTCGACGTGTGGTGGGGCGACGAGCGGTTCCTGCCCGCCGGTGACCCGGAGCGCAACGAGACGCAGGCCCGGGCGGCGCTGCTGGACACGGTGCCGCTGGACCCGGCCCGGGTGCACCCGATGCCGGCGTCGGACGGCCCCGCCGGCGACGACCCGGAGGCGGCTGCCGCCGGGTACGCGCGGGAGCTGGCCGCCGCCGCCCGGCCCGGGAACGCGATCGTGCCGCACTTCGACGTGCTGATGCTCGGTGTCGGCGAGGACGGGCACGTGGCGTCGGTGTTCCCGGAGCACCCGGTGCACCACGACAACCGGCCGGTCAGCGCGGTACGGGGCAGCCCGAAGCCGCCGCCGGTGCGGACCACGCTGACGCTGCCGACGATCAACACGGCCGAGGAGGTCTGGCTGATCGCCGCCGGGGCGGACAAGGCCGGGGCGGTGGGCATGGCGCTGGCCGGGGCCGGGCCGGTGCAGCTTCCCGCGGCCGGGGTGCGGGGCGTCTCCCGTACCCTCTGGCTGCTCGACCGGGCCGCGGCGGGCAACGTGCCGCCCCGCCTGCGCAGCCTCCGCTGAGCATGTAAGGAGGGGCCCCTTCTTAACGTCTCCGGTAGAGAAGGGGCCCCTCCTTAACACCTCGGGTCAGGCCCGGCCGCGGCGACGCCGCAGCGCGTCGAGGGCCTCGGCGAGCAGCGCCTCCCCCTCCTCCGGCGTGCGCCGCTCCTGCACGTACGCCAGGTGGGTCTTGTAGGGCTCGGCGCGCTGGCGGCCCGGCGGGTCGCCCGGGTCGGGGCCGGCCGGCTCGCCGCAGCGCGGGCACTCCCACGCGGCGGGCGTCTCGGCCTCGGCGGCGATCAGGAACTCGACCCGGTGCCCGTGGCGGCACCAGTAGACGACCGGGCGGCGCGGCGCGGGCTCCACCCGCTGGTCGAACCGCTCGGGGGCGGACCCGATCCGGGTGCCGCGGATGACGTTGTTGCTGGGCACGGTTGCTCGCTCCCTGTCGTCGGAGGGGACCGCCGCCGGAGGGGGTGGGCGACGGGCGACGTGCGGAGAAACAAAACTGCGCGCGGTCCGTGACGGACCGCGCGCAGATTGTACGCTTCTCAGCGCCGACTCAGGTGCCGCTGGCCATCTGCAGCCGCAGCCAGAGTCCGAGCCCGACGATGCACGCGAACCAGACGATTCCCACCAGAACGGTGTAGCGGTCGAGGTTCTTCTCGGCCACCGACGAACCGGCCAGGCTGGAGCTGACGCCGCCGCCGAACATGCTCGACAACCCGCCGCCCTTACCGCGGTGCAGGAGGATCAGCAGGGTGAGCAGGACGCTCGTGATGACCAGCAACGTGATCATCGTGTAGGCGAACCAGATCGGCATGGCGGGGGTCAGTCCTCTCGTTGCGATCACTGCCCGGACCTGTCGGGCACTGCGGCACCGACCGGTGGACGGGCAGCGTCAAGGATAGCGAGCGATCAGCGGGTGATGTGCTCCGGGAACCGGCAGATCTGCGCGAACTCCTCCGCGTCCAGGCTGGCGCCCCCGACCAGAGCCCCGTCCACGTCCGGCTGCGCCATGATCGCGGCGACGTTCGACGCCTTGACCGACCCGCCGTACAGGATCCGGACCTGCTCGGCGGTGCCCTCGTCGTAGGTCTCGGCGATGCGCTTACGCACCGCGCCGCAGACCTCCTGGGCGTCGTCCGGGGTCGCCGTCTTGCCGGTGCCGATCGCCCAGACCGGCTCGTACGCGACGACGACCTTGGTGACCTGCTCGGCGGTGAGCCCCTTCAGCGCGCCGTCGAGCTGGTCGCAGCAGTGCCGCACCTGACCCGACTGCTCCCGGACCTCCAGGCCCTCACCGATGCAGAGGATCGGGGTGAGCCCGTTCGCCAGCGCCGCCGACACCTTCGCGTTGACGAGCGCGTCGTCCTCGTGGTGGTACTGCCGCCGCTCGGAGTGCCCGACCACCACGTAGCCGCAGCCCAGCTTGGCGAGCATCGGCCCGGCGATGTCACCGGTGTACGCGCCGGACGGGTGCGGCGACAGGTCCTGCGCGCCGTAGCCGATCAGCAGCTTGTCGCCGTCCACGGCGGTCTGCACGGTACGCAGATCGGTGAAGGGCGGCAGCACCACGCACTCGACGTCGGTGAGCTGCTTCTCGTTCAGGCTCGCGGCCAGCTTCTGCACCAGCAGGTTGGCCTCGAGGTGGTTCAGGTTCATCTTCCAGTTGCCGGCCATCAGCGGCCGGCGGGTCGTGCTCGCCATTCAGTTCTCCAGGGCCGCGATGCCGGGGAGGGTCTTGCCCTCCAGATATTCCAGGGAGGCGCCACCACCGGTGGAGATGTGCCCGAACGAGGACTCGTCCAGGCCCAGCGCGCGCACCGCCGCGGCCGAGTCGCCGCCGCCGACCACGCTGAACGCGTCGGCCTTGGTGATCGCCTCGGCCACACCCCGGGTGCCGTTGGCGAACGCCGCCATCTCGAACACGCCCATCGGGCCGTTCCAGAAGACGGTCTTCGCCTGCGACAGCGCGGCGGCGAAACCGGCCACCGTCTCCGGGCCGATGTCCAGGCCCAGCCGGTGGCTGGGGATGCCGTCGGCGGGCACGGTGTCGTGCGCGGCATCAGGCGCGAACGCGTCGGCCACCACCACGTCGACCGGGAGCATGATCTTGCCCGGCGCGCGCTCCATCAGGTTGCGGCAGGTCTCGACCATGTCCTTCTCCAGCAGCGACGTGCCCACCTCGTGGCCCTGGGCCTTGAGGAAGGTGAAGCACATCCCGCCGCCGATGAGCAGCCGGTCCACGGTCGGCAGCAGCGCCTCGATCACTGCCAGCTTGTCCGAGACCTTCGAGCCGCCCAGCACCACCACGTACGGCCGCTCCGGCTCGCCGGTGAGGCGGCTGAGCACCTCGACCTCGCGCAGCACCAGCCGGCCCGCGAAGTGCGGCAGCCGGGCCGGTACGTCGTGCACGCTGGCGTGCTTGCGGTGCACCGCGCCGAACGCGTCGTCCACGTAGGCGTCACCGAGCGCGGCGAGCTGGTCGGCGAACGCGCCCCGCTCCGCGTCGTCCTTGCTGGTCTCGCCGGCGTTGAAGCGCAGGTTCTCCAGCAGCGCGACCTGCCCGTCGGCCAGGTCGGCCACGCATGCCCGCGCCGAGTCACCGACGGTGTCCTCGGCGAAGTGCACCGGGGCACCGAGCAGCTCACCGAGCCGCCCGGCGACCGGGCGGAGGCTGAACTGCGGGTCCGGCGCGCCCTTCGGGCGGCCCAGGTGCGAGCAGACGACCACCTTCGCGCCGGCCTGCACCAGCGCGCTCAGCGTCGGCAGGACGGCCCGGATCCGGCCGTCGTCGGTGATGTCCCCGGTCTGCTTGTCGAGCGGGACGTTCAGGTCGGCGCGCACCAGCACGCGCCGACCCGACACCCCCTCGGCGAGCAGGTCGTCGAGGTTACGGATGCTCACAGCGAGCTACCGACCAGCTTGACCAGATCGACGAGGCGGTTCGAGTAGCCCCACTCGTTGTCGTACCAGCCGACGACCTTGACCTGGTTGCCGATCACCTTGGTCAGCGGCGCGTCGAAGATGCACGACGCCGGGTCGGTCACGATGTCGGCGGAGACGATCGGGTCCTCGTTGTAGGTGAGGATGCCCCGCAGCGGACCCTCGGCGGCGGCCTTGAGCGCGGCGTTGACCTCGTCCACAGTGGTCTCCCGGCCGACCTCGACGGTCAGGTCGGTGGCCGAGCCGGTCGGGATCGGCACGCGCAGCGCGTAGCCGTCCAGCTTGCCCTTGAGCTCCGGCAGCACCAGGCCGATGGCCTTCGCGGCGCCGGTCGAGGTCGGCACGATGTTGAGCGCGGCGGCCCGGGCCCGGCGCAGGTCCTTGTGCGGCGCGTCCTGCAGGTTCTGGTCCTGCGTGTACGCGTGGATGGTGGTCATCAGACCCTGCTTGATGCCGAACGTGTCCTGCAGGACCTTCGCCATCGGCGCGAGGCAGTTGGTGGTGCAGGAGGCGTTCGAGATGATGTTGTGCTTGGCCGGGTCGTACTGGTCCTGGTTGACGCCCATGACCACGGTGACGTCCTCGTTCTTCGCCGGCGCGGAGATGATGACCTTCTTGGCCCCGCCGTCGAGGTGCGCCTTCGCCTTGGTGCCGTCGGTGAAGAAGCCGGTGGACTCGATGACCACGTCGGCGCCGACCTCGCCCCACGGCAGCTTCGCCGGGTCCTTCTCGGCGTACGCCTTGATGGTCTTGCCGCCCACGGTGATCTCGTCGGCGGTGGCCTTCACCTCGTGCGGGAGGCGGCCCAGGATGCTGTCGTACTTGACAAGGTGGGCGAGCGTCGCGTTGTCGGTCAGGTCGTTGACCGCCACGACCTCGATGTCAGCGCCGGACGCCAGCACTGCCCGGAAGAAGTTGCGGCCGATCCGGCCGAAGCCGTTGATGCCAACCCGGATGGTCACAGGTCCCATCTCCTCGCGTTCTGGTCCGCCGGCGCCAGACCGGGGCCGGCGGAGGTGTGTGCGCCGACCGTTGGAGCCGGCCGTCGACATGTCATCTCGGCCACCCCGCCGCGGTCACGGAGACCTGACCGCCCGAGGCGGTGAGTACGGCGAGGAGCGCCTGTTCCGGCCCCCTTGCCGTACGCAGCGACCATATCCGAGCGCGCGGTGTCGCGCTGCGGCGGGTGGTGATCCCGCTCGCGGTGCGCTGCCGCCCGAGTCCTATCAGACCACGAGCATGTCCGGCGTGACTGCCGCTTCCGTATCCGGGATGCCCAGGTCACGGGCACGCTTGTCGGCCAGCGCGAGCAGCCGGCGGATCCGGCCGGCGATGGCGTCCTTGGTCAGCGGCGGCTCGGCGAGCGCGCCCAGTTCCTCCAGCGAGGCCTGACGGTGCTCCAGGCGCAGCCGCCCGGCCGAGGTCAGGTGGTTCGGCGCGTCGTCGGCGAGGATCTCCAGCGCGCGGGTCACCCGGGCGGCGGCGGCCACCGCGGCACGGGCGGAACGGCGCAGGTTGGCGTCGTCGAAGTTGGCCAGCCGGTTCGCGGTGGCGCGCACCTCCCGGCGTACCCTCCGCTCCTCCCAGGCCAGCACGCTGGAGTGCGCCCCGATGCGGGTGAGCAGCGCGGCGATCGCGTCTCCGTCCTTGACCACCACCCGGTCCACGCCGCGCACCTCGCGGTTCTTGGCGGTGATGCCGATCCGGCGGGCGGCGCCGACGAGCGCCAGCGCCGACTCCGGGCCGGGGCAGGTGATCTCCAGCGCGCTGGAACGGCCCGGCTCGGTGAGCGAGCCGTGCGCCATGAACGCGCCCCGCCACGCCGACACGGCACAGCAGACGTTCGCGGCCACCACGTGCGGCGGCAGGCCGCGCACCGGGCGGCCCCGCACGTCGAGCAGGCCGGTCTGCCGGGCGAGCGCCTCGCCGTCCTTGACCACCCGCACGATGAAGTGGCTGCCCTTGCGCAGCCCGCCGGAGGCGAGCACGTGGATCTCGCTCGGGTAGCCGTACACCTCGGCGATCTCCCGCCGCAGCCGGCGCGCTACCGCGCCGGTGTCCAGCTCCGCCTCGACCACGACGCGGCCCGACACGATGTGCAGGCCGCCGGCGAAACGCAGCAGGGCGGCCATCTCCGCCCGCCGACAGCAGGGCTTGGGCACGTCGACCCGACTCAGCTCGTCCTTGACCGCAGCCGTCATCGCCATAGTGCGCCCCCTCACGGACCGGTTCCGGCGTGTCGCCGGTGATTACGTACGTGTCTAACGATCGGCGCGCAGGACAGGCACCAGCGCGGCGCCCAGTGCGGCTGGATCATGACGGGGCGTGCCGTCCAGGACGGCGACGGGAGCGAGGACCAGCCGGGCACCCAGCGATTCTGCCGCACGTTCGACCGCCGCGGGATCACCCACCGCCGTGGAGTCGGCGAGCACCCGGTCCACCTTGAGCTCGGGCAGATAGCGCCGCAGGGTGTCCAGATGGTCGGGCAGGGAGAGCCCCGAGGTCTCCTTCTCGGCCACCAGGTTGAGCGTCACCAGCCGCCGTGCCGGGCTGGACACGATCGCGTCCGCAAGCCCCGGCACCAGCAGGTGCGGCAGCACGCTCGTGTACCAGCTGCCCGGCCCGAAGATCAGCCAGTCCGCGGCGCGTACCGCCGTCACCGCCTCGGCGCACGCGGCCGGCGCGGACGGGCTGAGCCGCAGCGACTCGACGGTGCCCGGGGTGACCGCGACCTGGTGCTGGCCGCGCACCGTGGACACCTCGTCCGGGTGCTCCGGGTCGGCGCCGCGGACCCGGGCCTCGATCCCGACCGGCTGGCGGGACATCGGCAGCACCCGCCCCACCGCGCCGAGCATCGCCCCGGCGTGGTCGAGCGCCGCCACCGGGTCGCCGAGCAGTTCGGTGAGCCCGTGCAGGAGCAGGTTGCCGACCGCGTGGCCGGCGAGCGAGTCGCCGACCGCGACCGGTACCGGCGCGGCGATCGTCGGCGCCTGCGGCACGGCGGCGGCGAAGCGGTGCTGGAACAACGCCGCGCTGCGCCGGGTGGCCGGGTGGTCGCCGGCCAGCGCGACGAGCGCCTGCCGCAGGTCGCCCGGCGGCAGGCCGCCGCGCTCGGCGCGCAGCCGGCCGCTGGACCCGCCGTCGTCACCGACGGTGACCACCGCGGTGATGTCCAGGTCCAGTTCGGGTACGCAGTGACGCAGCGCCCGCAGCGACGCCGAGAGCCCGTGCCCGCCGCCGAACGCGACCACCCTGGTCGGGATCACTCCCGCCCCAGGTCCCGGTGCTGGGCGTTCGCGGCGATGCCGGAGTGGCGCAGCCGGGAGGCCAGCTCCTCGGCGATGGCCACACTGCGGTGCTTGCCGCCGGTGCAGCCGACCGCCACGGTCAGGTAGCGCTTGCCCTCCCGCTCGAACCCGGCGGTGGTGGCGTTGACCAGGTCGGCGTAGCCGGCCACGAACGCGTCGGCGCCCTCCTGGCCCAGCACGTACGCGCTGACCGCCTCCTCGCGGCCGGTGTGCTCGCGCAGCTCCGGCACCCAGTACGGGTTCGGCAGGAAGCGGGCGTCCATCACGAAGTCGGCGTCCGGCGGCAGGCCGTACTTGAAGCCGAACGAGATCACGGTGATCCGCAGCCGGCGGGCGTCCTCGCCGCCGAACAGCTCCTCGACCCGGCGCCGGAGCTGGTTCACGTTCAGGTGGCTGGTGTCGATGATCACGTCAGCCTGCTCGCGGGCCTCCTCCAGCAGCGTCCGCTCGACAGCGATGCCGTCGGCGAGCCGCCCGTCGCCCTGCAACGGGTGCGAGCGGCGCACGCTCTCGAACCGGCGGATCAGCACCTCGTCGTCGGCGTCGACGAAGACCACCCGGGGCTGGAAGCCGCGCTCGCGCAGCTCGCGGATCGCCCCGGCCAGGTCGGTGGAGAACGCGCGCGAGCGCACGTCCAGCACCATCGCCGTACGCCGGGCCGCGCCGCCGGCCTTGAACGCCAGCTCGGCCATGTCCAGCAGCAGCGCCTGCGGCAGGTTGTCGACCACGTAGTAGCCGACGTTCTCCAGCGCCCGCGCCACAGTGCTGCGCCCGCCGCCGGACAGGCCGGTCACCACCACCAGGGAGGTGTCCGACTCGGCCGGCGCCGTCTCCCCCTCGGTCCGCCCCAGGTCACCCGCTGTACGCGCCTCGCTCACCCGCTACCCCCAGCCGTGGCGCCGCGGCCGGTCGGCCGCGCATGGTCAATCAGCGACTCTAACGGCTGCGACCCGGCCCGGGATTCCACGGGGTGACCACCGGAACATGTCGCCGCCCCGGAACGGCTCGCCGGGCGGGCGCTGTCGGGGGACGCTCGTAGACTGCGCGGATGGTCTCCCCCACCGACGAGCGGACCACCTCCGCACCGGCCGGCTCCGCACCGACCGGCGACGCGCTCGACGTGTTGCGGCGGGTCTTCGGGTACGACGCCTTCCGCGGCTTCCAGCAGGAGATCGTCGAACACGTGGTGGCCGGCGGCGACGCGCTGGTGCTGATGCCCACCGGTGGCGGCAAGTCGCTGTGCTACCAGATCCCCGCGCTGGTGCGCGACGGCGTGGCGGTCGTCGTCTCGCCGCTCATCGCGCTCATGCAGGACCAGGTCGACGCGCTCACAGCGGTCGGCGTCCGGGCCGGGTTCCTCAACTCGACCCAGGATCCCGCGCAGCGGCGCCGGGTCGAGGCGGCCTACCTCGCCGGTGAGCTGGACCTGCTCTATCTCGCCCCGGAAGGGCTCGCCGTGCGGTCCACGCTGGGCCTGCTGGAACGCGGCCGGATCGCCCTGTTCGCGATCGACGAGGCGCACTGCGTGTCGCAGTGGGGGCACGACTTCCGCCCCGACTACCTCAACCTGTCGATGCTGCACGAACGCTGGCCGGACGTACCGCGGATCGCGCTGACCGCCACCGCGACCCAGGCCACGCGCACCGAGATCGCCACCCGGCTGCGGCTCACCGAGGCCCGGCACTTCGTCGCAAGCTTCGACCGGCCCAACATCCAGTACCGGATCGTGCCCAAGCGGGAGCCGCGCAAGCAGTTGCTGAGCCTGCTGCGCGACGAGCACCCCGGCGACGCCGGCATCGTCTACTGCCTGTCCCGGGCCTCGGTGGAGAAGACCGCCGAGTTCCTGGTCGCCAACGGCATCCCCGCGCTGCCGTACCACGCCGGGCTGGACGCCTCGACCCGCGCCGCCAACCAGCAGCGCTTCCTGCGCGAGGACGGCCTGGTCATGGTCGCCACCATCGCGTTCGGGATGGGCATCGACAAGCCCGACGTACGCTTCGTCGCCCACCTCGACCTGCCGAAGTCGGTGGAGGGCTACTACCAGGAGACCGGCCGCGCCGGGCGCGACGGGCTGCCGTCCACGGCCTGGCTGGCGTACGGGCTCCAGGACGTGGTCCAGCAGCGCAAGATGATCGAGACGTCGGAGGGCGACCTGGCGCACCGGCGCAACCTCGCCGCCCACCTGGACGCCATGCTGGCGCTCTGCGAGACGGTCCGCTGCCGCCGCTCCCAACTGCTCGAATACTTCGGCGAGACCGGCGTGGCCGACTGCGGCAACTGCGACACCTGCCTCGAACCGCCGGAGTCCTGGGACGGCACCGTCGCCGCGCAGAAGCTGCTGTCCACCGTCTTCCGGCTCGACCGCGAGCGCAACCAGCGCTTCGGCGCCGGTCACAGCATCGACATCCTGCTCGGCAAGCACACCGACAAGATCGACCAGTACGGCCACGACGCGCTGAGCACGTTCGGCATCGGCACCGAACTGCGCGAGGCGGAGTGGCGTGGGGTGGTGCGGCAGCTGCTGGCCGAGGGCCTGCTCGCGGTCGAGGGCGACTACGGCACGCTGGCGCTGACCGAGGCCAGCGCGGACGTACTCGGCCGCCGCCGTACCGTGACGCTGCGCAAGGAGCCCGAGCGCCCGGCGGCCGGCCGGTCCGCCAAGCCGAGGGGCGCGGCCACTGTGGTCGCCGACCTCTCCCCCGCCGCCGCGCCCGTCTTCGAGCGGCTCCGCGCGTGGCGCGCGGCCACCGCCAAGGAACAGGGCGTCCCGGCGTACGTCATCTTCCACGACGCGACCCTGCGGCAGATCGCCGCCGAGCCCCCCGCCTCCCTGGCCGAGCTGTCCCGGTTCAACGGGGTCGGCGAGAACAAACTCGCCAAGTACGGCGAGGCGATCCTGGCCGTACTCACCGAGTCCTGACGGCACGCGGAAGGGCCCGGCCCCTCGTGGTGGGGTCGGGCCCTTCCGC
>NZ_JBMVFV010000119.1:0-13054 GCF_049538395.1 Micromonospora sp. AB353
GGCCGGCCGCGCAGGCCGGCAGCTGGCGGTGGCAGTGGCAGCTCACCTCCCCGGTGGACGTGGCGGTGGACGCCGACGTCTTCCTCCTCGACCCGGTGGCGACCACCTCGGCCGAGACCGCCGCGCTGCGCGAGCGGGGCCGCCGGCTGGTCTGCCACGTCCGGGTCGGCACGTACGCCGCCGACGACCCGGACGCCACCCGCTTCCCCACCGCCGTACGCGGCGCGGGCGTGCCGGGGCGGCCGGGGAGCCGTTTCCTGGACGTACGGGGCTGGGACGCGCTCGCGCCGGTGCTGGCCGACCGGTTCCGGCTGTGCCGGGGCAAGGGCTTCGGCGCGGTGGCGCTCGCCGACGCGGACGGCTACCGGCACCGCTCCGGCTTTCCGCTGGACTTCGACGACCAGTTGCTGTTCAACCGCCGGCTGGCCGGGCTGGCCCGCAAGCTGGACCTCTCCCCCGGCCTGGTCGACGACGTGCCGCAGGTCGCGGCGCTGGCCCCCGACTTCGACTTCGCGGTCAACCAGGAGTGCGTACGCCGCCGCGAGTGCGCGAAGCTGCTGCCGTTCGTCGACGCCGGCAAGCCGGTCTTCCACGTCGAGTACACCGGCGAGCCGGCGGACTTCTGCGTCACCTCGGTCGGCTACGGCTTCGCCTCGATCCGCAAGGACCGCGAGCTGGACGCCTGGCGGGAGCCGTGCGCCCTGCCGTGACACCGGGGCGCCCCCGCCCGGCGGGGAGCGGGGCGCCGATGACGATGATCCAGTACGAAAGCTGCCAACACTCTCCGTGACCCTCAGCGGCGAACAGATGCCCGGAAGGCGGTATACCTGAGAGTCATAGTTATGACTCTCAGGTATACCGCGCGAACACGAATGCCTTCTCAGCGGCCGGCACGAGCCGGAGCTGATGTCAAGCTGTTCGGCACCACAGGTTGGGCGCCCGGACCGGGCCCCGGGGGCGGGTCCGCTCGGGATCAGCGGACGCCGACCAGCTCCGGTGCCGGGGCGGGCGGCGGCTCGACCGCCGGGACGGGCCGCCGACGGCGCATGAAGCGTGGCGCCCACCAGTTCGCGTCACCGAGCAGCGTCATCACCGAGGGCAGTACGACCGCCCGGATGATCGTGGCGTCCAGCAGGATCGCCGCCGCCAGGCCGATGCCGAGCTGCTTGAAGTCGATCATGCTGAGCGTGGCGAAGATGGAGAACACCGCCACCATCACCACCGCCGCGCTGGTCACCACACCGGCCGAGGAGGTGATGCCGTACGCCACCGCCTCCCGGGTGGGCATGCCCCGGTCGACCGCCTCGCGGATCCGGCTGACCACGAACACGTGGTAGTCCATCGACAGCCCGAACAGCACCACGAACAGGAACAGCGGCAGCCAGGTGACGATCGCGTCCATCGAGGTGAAGCCGAGCAGCCCTTCCGCCCAGGTGCTCTGGAAGACCAGCACCAGCAGCCCGTACGCGGCGCCGGCGGACAGCAGGTTCAGCACGATCGAGGTCAGCGCCACCACGATCGACCGGAACGTCCACGCCATCACCAGGAACGTCAGCGCCAGCACGAACGCCGCGACGATCGGCAGCTTCGCCCAGATGTGGGCGGCGTAGTCCTCGCTGGCGGCCACGCCGCCGCCGACCGCGTACTCCACGCCCGGGATGCCGCCGAGCGTGGCCGGGACCAGGTCCTCGCGCAGCTCGTGCAGCGACCGGGACGCCTCGTCGGAGCGGCTGGCATGCGGCGTGGCCACCTCCAGCACCGACACCCGCCGGTCCGCCGACACCTGGATCTCCGGGCCGTCCCCCTCGGCCGGCGCGAAGAGCGGGTCGGCGGCGGTGCGGCCGGCCAGGTCGGTGAGCGCGGCCCGCACCCGGTCGGCCTGCTCGGCCGGCGCCCGCACGGCGACCGTGTGGCTGGTGCCGTTGCTCGGGAAGGCCGCGGTGAGCCGGTCGTACGCCTGCATGGCGGCGGTGGTACGTGGCACGTCCTCCGGGCCGGGGAACTTCAGCTTCATGCCGAGCGCGGGCGCGGCGAGCGCGAGCAGCAGCGCGACCGAGATCAGCAGCGTGGCCACCGGCGCGCGCAGCGCCGGCTTGAGCACCGCCGGCCAGAACCGGGGCCGGGCCGGCTGCCCGTTGCGCGGGGCGGTGAGGCGCCACAGCAGCGGCACCCGCGGCCGGTCCACCCAGCGACCCAGCTTCGCCAGCAGCGCCGGCAGCACGGTGAGCGAGCCGATCACCGCGACCGCCACCACCAGGATCGAGCCGACCGCCAGCGACGAGAAGATCGCGTCCTGGGCGAGCAGCAGACCGCCCATCGAGATGATCACGGCGGTGCCGGAGACCACCACGGCGTGCCCGGAGGTCTCCGCGGCGATCTCCACCGCGTCCAGGCCGGAGCGGCCCTTCGCCCGTTCCTCCCGCTCCCGCCGCACGTAGAACAGCGAGTAGTCCACGCCGACCGCCATGCCGATCAGCAGGATGACGCTGGCCGTGGTGTCGGTGGCCGGCACCAGGTGCGACGCGAGTGTGGAGAGGCCCATCGCGGCGGCCACCGAGGAGAGCGCCAGCAGCACCGGCACCCCGGCGGCGATCAGCGCGCCGAACGCGATGATCAGGATGGCCAGCGTCACCGGGAGGCTGAGCAGCTCGGCGCGCTTGAAGTCCTTGCCGAGCGTGTCGTCGAGCGCCTTGTCGATCGACGGGCCGCCGACCTGCTCCACCCGTAGCTGCGGGTGCGCGTCCTGCACCGTCGCGGTGGTGTCCCGCAGCGGCTGCACCCGGTCCCCGGCGGTGCCCGGGTCGCCCGACATGGTGATCGGCACCAGCAGCGCGCTGCCGTCGCGCGACGGCATCGGCGTACCGATCGAGGCCACGCCGTCGACCTGCCGCAGCCGGTCCGCCGCGTCCTGCGCCGCGGCCTTCGCCGCCGCCTGGTCGAGCGAACCCGAGCGGGCGGTGATCAGCACGTTCTCGGTCGCCGGCCGGTCGAACCCGCCACTGTCGACGATCAGTTGTGCCCGTCCGAACTCGCCGATCGCCTGATCCTCGTCGGTCGCCTCGTTCAGCCCGGCGGCGCTGCCGCCCACGAAACACACCGCCACGAAGACCACCCACAACGCGATCGCGCGCCACGGATGCTCCGCACTCCACCGTGCCAGCCGCACGGTCACCGGTCGCCTGCCCATGTCCCGGGTTCCACCCTCCTGATGCCGGCCCTGTGCCGACCCCAGATGACGCTAGGCAGCAGGCGGGGCCCCGGCATCGGGGAACGGCCCCCGCTCGTCCCCGATCCGCACGGTGAGGTCCGCGCGGCCGGAACCGGCCGCGCGGACCGGGCGGAAAAGGGCATCTCCGGGTACGCTCCGGCGCGTCTCCGGGGACCGCCGGGCGATGCACACCGGCGCAACCCCGAACCGGCTCGGGGTCATCCCCGGAGGGTGCCCCGGGGCCGCGGCTGGCATCGCGGGCAGCTGTAGGAGGACCGGTTCATGAACGCCTCCCGCCGGATCGGCGCGCCGCAGCGCGGGCAGGGCTCGCCCTCCCGGCCGTACGCGTTGAGCGACCTGTCGAAGTAGCCGCTCTCGCCGTTGACGTTGACGTACAGCTCGTCGAAGCTGGTGCCGCCCTGCTTGATCGCCTCGGCGAGCACGTCCCGCACGTGCCCGAGCAGCCGCAGCGCGGCCGGACGGGTGAGCGCGTCGGCCGGGCGGGCGCCGTGCAGCTTCGCCCGCCACAGTGCCTCGTCGGCGTAGATGTTGCCCACCCCGGAGATCAGCGTCTGGTCGAGCAGCGCGCGTTTGATCTCCGTACGCTTGCGCCGCAGCGCCGCCACGAACGCCTCGTCGGAGAACTCCGGGTCCATCGGGTCGCGGGCGATGTGGGCGATCTCGGCGGGCAGCTCCGCCCCACCTTCGGACACGGACAGCCCGCCGAACGTGCGCTGGTCGACGAAACGCAGCTCCGGCCCGTCGTCGGCGAACCGGAACCGGACCCGCAGGTGCAGTTCGTCGGCCGCGCCGACCGGCTGCAGCAGCAGCTGGCCGGACATGCCGAGGTGGCCGATCACCGCGTCGCCGCTGTCCAGTGGCAGCCAGAGGTACTTGCCGCGGCGGCGTACCCCGGTGATCGTCCGGCCGGCCAGCACGTCGGCGAAGTGCGCGCCGCCGGGCGCGTGCCGGCGTACCGCCCGGGGGTGGCGCACCTCGACGGCGGCGATCCGCCGGCCGATCACCCACTGGGCGAGGCCCACCCGGACGGTCTCGACCTCGGGCAGCTCAGGCACGGCCCGCGCCCGCCTCCACGTCGGAGGTGTCGCTCGTCTCCGCCTCGGCCCGCGCCGCCGCCTCGGCCTCGGCCTGCTCGGTGAGCATCCGCCAGGCCGACTCGGCCGCGCGCTGCTCGGCCTCCTTCTTGCTGCGCCCCTCCGCGCCGCCGTAGCGGTTGCCGGCCACCACCACCCAGGCGGTGAACGTCTTGAGGTGATCCGGTCCGGTGCCCTCGATCCGGTACTCGGGCACACCGAGCCCGAGCGCGGCGGTCAGCTCCTGGAGGCTGGTCTTCCAGTCCAGCGCCGCGCCCCGGCCCGCCGACTCGGCCATCAGCGGGTCGAACAGCCGGTGGATGACGATGGCGGCGGTGTCCAGGCCGTACTGGAGGTAGATCGCACCAAGCAGCGCCTCCAGCGTGTCGGCCAGGATGCTCGCCTTGTCCCGCCCGCCGGTGGCCTCCTCGCCCTTGCCGAGCAGCAGGTACGCGCCGAGCCCGTCCGGGCCCAGGCCACGCGCCACGTCGGCGAGCGCCCGCATGTTGACCACGCTGGCGCGCAGCTTCGCCAGCTGCCCCTCGGGCAGGTCGGGGTGGTTGTGGAACAGGGCTGTGGTGATCACCACGCCGAGCACCGAGTCGCCCAGGAACTCCAGCCGCTCGTTCGTGGGCAGGCCGCCGTTCTCGTACGCGTACGAGCGGTGGGTCAGCGCGCGTTCCAGCAGTTCCGGGTCGAGCGACACCCCGAAGGCCGCCTCCAGGTGGCCGACGGGAGCACGCCGCCGCTTGTCGTTGGTCATGGTGCTACCTCGGTGTCGTGTCGGTCAGGTGCGAGATCGTGCGGGATGTCCGCGAGCAGGGAGCGGACCGTCGCGGCGGCGTCGCGGCGCCACAGGTGGGCCGCGAGCGCGATACCGGAGGCGACGTCCTCGGAGCCGGCCGCGCCGTGGCACACCACCACGGTGCCGCCCACCCCGAGCAGCGCGGCGGCACGCGGGGCGCCGCCGCGTGCGGGCGGGCCACCGGCCATGGCGTACGCGCCCTCGATGGCCTTCAGCAGGACGTTTCCGGTGAAGCCGTCGGTCACCACGACGTCGGCGCGGGCGCCGAGCGAGATGTCGTACCCCTCGACCAGGCCGACGTAGCGGCCGTCGCAGGGCAGCGGCGCGGCGGCGAGCGCGGGCGCGGCGACGCGGCGCAGCCGGTCGCCCTTGCCCGTCTCGTGGCCGACGGAGAGCAACCCGACGCGGGGTGCGGTGACGGCGTGGGCCACCGACGCGTAGGCGGCACCGAGGAGGGCGTGCCGGGCCAGCGTGGCCGGGCCCGGTTCGAGCGTGCCGCCGACGTCGAGCAGCACCACCGGCCCTTCGACGGCGGGCAGCGTGGCGGCGAGCGCGGGACGGCGGATCCCGGTCCAGCGGCCGAGGCCGAGCGCGGCGGCGGTGACTGTGGCGCCGGTCGAACCGGCGGAGACGACCGCGTCGGCGAGTCCGTCGCGGACGGCCTGCACGGCGGTGCGTACCGTGCTCTCGCCGCGGGCGGCGGTGGGATGGTCGGCCATGCCGACGGCGGTCCGCACCGGGCGGACCGTGACCCGGGCGCGCTGGGCCGGGTCGAGCGCACCGATCAGCTCGTCGGCCACCTCGATCGGGCCGACGAGCATCAGGTGCAGGGCGGGATCCGTGCGTACCGCTCGCAGAGCGCCGTCAACCACGACGGCGGGAGCATCGTCCCCGCCGAGGAGGTCGACGGCGATCCGCGCGGTGCCCGGCTCCGACGATCCGCCGGCCGGGAACCGGTCGGCGGTGGCGGGAGCCGGGGCACCGGGCGAGAGCCTTGGTGCGCGCGTCACCCGACCGGTGGTCGGGGACGTCACTCGGCAGCCGGGTCAGACCTCGAGGACCTGACGGCCGTTGTAGGTGCCGCAGACGGAGCAGGCGGCGTGCGGCAGCTTCGCCGACTTGCACTGCGGGCAGGCCACGGTCGCCACCGCCGAGGCCTTCCAGTTCGCCCGGCGGGCGCGGGTGTTGCTGCGCGACATCTTGCGCTTGGGGACGGCCACGGTTCTTACTCCTCTGTACGGGTCAGTTGCGTCAGGCTCGCCCAACGCGGGTCGACCTGCTGATGGCTGTGGTCGGCCGGCAGATCGTCCCAGTGCACCCCACACTCGGGGCACAGGCCTGGGCAGTCCTCCCGGCAGAGCGGGTTCGTCGGCAGCGCCAGCACCACCGCGTCCCGCAACGCCGGCTCCAGGTCGATCAGATCGCCCTGCATCCGGCCCACCTCGTCCTCGTCGGTCGTGTCGTCCGTGGTGCTGTGCTCGTACGCGTACAGCTCCTGGATCGTCACGGCCAACGAGTCGTCGATCTCGCGCAGGCAGCGGCCGCACTCGCCCTTGACGGGACCGGTGACGGTCCCGGAGACGAGTACGCCCTCGGACACCGACTCCAACCTCAGATCGAGGTCGAGATCCGCGCCCTCCGGCACGCCGATCAACTCCACGCCGAGGTCCGCCGGTGCCGGCACGACCCGCTTGTGCGTACGCAACGCGCCAGGTCGGCGCGGCAGTTCCCTCGTGTCGAGGACCAGCGGCGACCTGGGGTCGAGTGTGCTTGGCGAGTGTTTGGGCATAGTCAGACTCCGGCCGTTGAGAGGCCGACAAAGAAGGTTACCTGCCAGACGGGCGGACCGTCGAACCGGGGGCTCGCCTCCGGCCCGGCGGGAGCCGGCTGTCGGCGACCGGCCCGCGCGCCGCTCAGAAGGGTAGCGGGCGGTCCGCCTCGTCCCCGCCGAAGGTCCCGATCTCGCGCAGCGCGTGCATCTTGTCCCGGCCGCGCTCTATCGAGGCCAGCGCCCGGGTGAGGAACTGCTCGAAGTTCGCCAGCGCGGTGTCGACGTAGTCGTCCACCTCCTCGCGCAGGCGCTGCGCCTCGGCCCGCGCCTCGGCGATGATCCGCGCGCCCTCGTGCTCGGCCGAGACGGTGATCTCGTTGACCGAGACGAGCCGGGCGTGTTCCGCCTCACCCTCGCTGATGATCCGGTCGGCCTCGCGCTTGCCGGCCTCCATGATCTTGTCCCGCTCCTCCAGCAGCGCGGCGGCCCGACGCAGGTCGGCGGGCAGCTCCGCGCGCAGCTCGTCGAGCGCGGCGATCATCTCGCCCCGGTCGACCATGCAGTTGTTGCGCGACATCGGGACGGAGCGGGCCTGCTCCACCATGGCGATCAGTTCGTCGATGCGATCGAGCGGGTCCACCGGTACCTCACTCCTGTCTTCGTCGGCCGCCCTCCATCATGCGGCCTCGCGCCCGGTCTCGGCGTTGCAGACATCATGTCGCGCCCGAGCCACAACCACCCCACCCGCCCCACCCGGCGCGTCGCCCACCCCCGGCGGAGGGTCAGGGGCGGAGGCGGGCGGAGAGCTGGGCTCGGACCAGGTCGGGGACGTGGGCGGAGATGTCGCCGCCCCACTTCGCCACGTCCTTGATCAGGCTGGACGAGATGAACGAGTAGAGCGGGTTGGTCGGCATGAAGAGCGTCTCCACGCCGGCCAGGCCGATGTTCATCTGGGCCATCTGCAACTCGTAGTCGAAGTCGCTCACCGCCCGCAGGCCCTTGATCAGCACACTCGCCTGCTGCGCCCGGCAGAAGTCGACGAGCAGGCCGCGGAACGACTCCACCCGGACGTTGTCGTACGAGGCGGTCACCTCGTGGAGCATGTCGATGCGCTCCTCGACCGTGAACAGGCCCTGCTTGGACTGGTTGACCAGCACTCCGACGATCACCTCGTCGAACAGCCGGCTGGCCCGGCCGATGATGTCGAGGTGTCCGTTGGTGACCGGGTCGAACGAGCCCGGGCAGACCGCACGTCTCATGATCGGCGACCGTACCAAAGAGTGGTCTCGCCGTAACGTCTGCTGCGCTCCGGAGTGACACCTTCCACCCACGTGACCGGTCCGGTACGGCTGGACCGCTCGACGATCACCAGGGCGTCCGGTGCGAGCCAATCGCCGTCGACCAGCGCCGCCAGCATCGCGGTGATCTCCGCGTCCGGCACCGCGTACGGCGGATCGGCGAAGACCACGTCGTACGGCCCGCCGTCCGGACCCGCCGCCAGCACGGTGGCGACCCTGCCGGTGACCAGGCGCGCGGCCGGCGCGGCCCGCAGCGCGGCGATGTTCTCCCGGATCACCCGGGCGGCCCGCGCGTCGGACTCGACGAGCAGCACGTGGGTCGCGCCCCGGGACAGCGCCTCCAGACCGACCGCGCCGGAACCGGCGTACAGGTCGGCGAAGCGTGCCCCGTCCAGGTCGGCGTGCGCGTGCACGGCGCTGAACAGCGCCTCGCGGACCCGGTCGGAGGTGGGCCGGGTGCCGGCACCCGGTGGCGCGGCGATCCGCCGGCCGCCGAGCGTGCCGGCCACGATCCGGGTCACCGTCGCTCCCTGCGCATGCCCCGACGCTACGCGACGCGCCGAGCACCCGGCCGGCGCGCCCTCGCCGTGCGTACGGGCGGTCAGACCGCGTCGAGCGCCGACGTGATCGTTCGCGGATCGACCTCGGCCCGGTTGGTCAGCAGCACGAGCCGCTGGTCGGAGCCGGGCAGCCAGGCGGCGAACGCCTTGTAGCCGCCGTTGTCCCCGGAGTGGTGCAGCGCCCGCCGGCCGGCCAGCGGGCCGACGAAGAAGCCGTAGCCGTACGCCTCGTCGGGCCGTCCGGTGGGCGCGTGCGGCGCGGTCATCGCCGCCACCGAGGCCGCGCCGAGCAGCCGGCCCCGGCGCGGTACGTCGAGCCAGGTGAGCAGGTCCGCCCCGGTGCACCAGACGTCACCAGCGCCCAGGCTGACCGTCGTCAGGTCCCAGGACGGCACCGGACGGCCGCCCTCGTGCCCGACCGCCACGTCCGCCCGCCCGTCGCCGGAACCGGCGAAGCTGCCAGTCATGCCCAGCGGCGCGAACACCTCCTCGGCGAGGAACTCGGCGTACGGCCGGTCGGTCACGTGCTCGACGGTCCGGGCCAGCAGCACGTAGCCGGGGCTGCTGTAGTGCCACCCGGCTCCGGGCCGGAACAGCGGCGGCAGCGCCGCGAACCGGTCGAGCAGTTCGTCCGGCTCGGCCGGCCCGTGCAGGTCGATCGCCGGGTAGTCCTCCCAGTGGCCCAGGCCCGACGTGTGGGTGAGCAGGTGGTGCAGCGTGATGCCGGACCATTGTGGCGGCGGCGCGCCGGGCAGCCGGCGTACCACCGGGTCGGACAGGCTCAGCGCTGCCCGCTCGGCGAGCAACAGCACCGCCACGGCGGCCATCTGCTTGCTGATCGAGGCGATCTGGAACCGCGTCGCCGCGGTGCACCGCCGGCCGGACGCCTCGTCGGCGACTCCGGCCACCCGGTCCACCACGAGTTCGTCGCCCCGGGTGACCAGCAGCACACCGTGTTCGAGTGATGGTGTCGACATCTGCGCGAGCCTAGGCACGCGACGCGCGCGCCGCAGTCCCGCGAACCGCGCCGGAGCCTCAGCCCTTCTCCAGGTATTCGGCGCGTTCCTCGTCGACGAGCGCGGCGACCGACGCCGCCAGCGCCGGATGCCGGGCCAGATCCGGGTCGTCCTCGACCAGTTCGGTCGCCTCGGCCCGCGCGTCGCGGATCAGCTCGGTGTCGCGCAGCAGCGACAGCAGCCGCAGGTGCGAGCGCCGGCCGGACTGGGTGGCGCCCAGCACGTCGCCCTCGCGGCGCTGCTCCAGGTCGAGTTCGGCGAGCTTGAAGCCGTCGGTGGTGGAGGCGACCGCGTCCAGCCGCTCCCGGGCGGACGAGCCCTCGGCCGCCTCGGTGACAAGCAGGCACAGACCGGCGGCCGAGCCCCGGCCCACCCGGCCGCGCAACTGGTGCAGCTGGGAGACACCGAACCGGTCGGCGTCCAGCACGATCATCACCGTCGCGTTCGGCACGTTCACGCCGACCTCGACCACTGTGGTCGCGACCAGCACGTCCAGCTCGCCGTCGGCGTACGCACGCATCACCGCGTCCTTCTCGTCCGCGGGCAGCCGGCCGTGCAGCACCCCGATCCGCAGCCCGTGCAGCGGCCCCTCGGCCAGCAGCGGGGCCACCTCGGTCACGGCCAGCGGCGGGCGGCGGCCGTTGTCGTCCTCCCGCGGCGGCTCCTCGTCCGACACCGGCCCCTCGCCGATCCGCGGGCACACCACGTACGCCTGGTGGCCCTTCGTGACCTCCTCGCGCAACCGGCGCCAGGCCCGGTCGAGGAAGGCCGGCTTCTCGGCGGCCGGGACCACGTGCGAGGCGATCGGTGAACGGCCCTGCGGGAGCTGGGACAGCGTGGAGGTCTCCAGGTCGCCGTAGACGGTCATGGCCACGGTGCGCGGGATCGGTGTCGCGGTCATCACCAGCACGTGCGGCGGCTGCTCGGCCTTGGCGCGCAGCGCGTCGCGCTGCTCCACGCCGAAGCGGTGCTGCTCGTCCACCACCACCAGGCCGAGGTCGTGGAAGTCGACGCCCTCGTAGAGCAGGGCGTGCGTGCCGAGCACGATGCCGGCGCGCCCCTCGGCCACCTCGGCCAGCGCCCGCCGCCGGGCCGCCGCGCCGAGCGAGCCGGTGACCAGCTCCACCCGCGTGGCGTCGTCGGCGGCGCCCAGCTCACCGGCCCGGCCGAGCGGCCCGAGCAGGTCGAGGATGCCCCTGTGGTGCTGGGCGGCGAGCACCTCGGTCGGGGCCAGCAGCGCGGCCTGTCCACCGGCGTCGACCACCTGGAGCATGGCGCGCAGCGCCACCACCGTCTTGCCGGAGCCCACCTCGCCCTGGAGCAGCCGGTGCATCGGGTGCGGCCGGGCCAGGTCGGCGGCGATCTCCCGCCCGACGACCTGCTGGCCGGAGGTCAGCTCGTACGGCAGCCGCGCGTCGAACGCGTCGAGCAGGCCGCCCGCCTTCGCCGGCCGGGCCCGCCCCGGCGACGCCGCCGCCCGCTGCTTGCGCTGCACCAGCGTGAGCTGCACGGCGAACGCCTCGTCCCACTTCAGCCGGCGGCGGGCCCGGTAGAGCGCCTCCTTGCTGGTCGGACGGTGGATCTCGCGCAGCGCGGTGCCGATGTCGGCCAGGTTGCGGGTGGCCCGGACGGTGGCCGGCAGCGGATCCTCCGGCGGGGTGAACGTGTCGAGCACGACGCGGACGCAACGGGCGATCACCCAGGTCGGCACCGCCGCCGCAGCCGGGTAGACCGGGATCAGCGCCCCGGCGAACTCCTCGACCTCCTCGTTCGCCGCCGCCTCGCCCTCGCCGCCCTCGCCGAGCAGGACGTACTCCGGGCCGTTGAGCTGCCGCTTGCCCCGGAACTCGGTCACCTTCCCGGCGAACAGCCCCCACCGGCCGGGCCGAAGCTCCCGCTCGCGCCACGCCTGGTTGCCGAAGAACGTGCAGGTGAGCACGCCGCCGGAGCCGTCGCCGACGGTCACCTCCAGCAGGTTGCCGCGCCGCTGGCGCATCGGGCGCACGGCGGTGCGCTGCACCTGGGCCAGCACCGTGACCTGCTCCCCCACGTCGAGCGAGCGGATGTCGGTGTGCTCGCCGCGCTCGTCGTACCGGCGCGGGAAGTGGTAGATCAGGTCGCCGGCGGTGTGCAGGTCGAGATGCCCGGCCAGCGCCTTCGCCGTGCGCTCGCCGACCAGCTTCTTCAGCGGCGTGTCCACAGTGGCCGCTTCACCAGTCATTCGACCCCCACCAGGAGCGGATAGTGCGGCTGCCCGCCCTCGTACGCCTGCACCTCGACGAACGGCCAGGCCCCCTCGACGTGCGCGCGGACCCGGTCGGCCAGACCGGCCGGCGCGTCGGCGCCGCAGAGCAGCGTGACCAGTTCGCCGCCACCGCCGAGCATCCGGTCCACCACGGCGGTGCAGGTGTCGACCAGATCCTGCCCGATCAGGTGCACCTCGCCCTCGACCAGGGCCAGCACGTCACCCGGGCGGGCCGGGCCGGCGACGGTGAGCGCCTCCCGGGCGGCGTGGCAGACCTCCGCGTACCGGCAGGCGCCGGCCGCCTCGGCCATCGCGATCACGTCGTCCTCGAACCGCCGCTTCGGATCGCGGACGGCGAGCGCCGCGAGCGCCTGCACCGGCGAGCGGGTGGGCACCACGCTCACCTTGATGCCGAGGCCGTGCGCCTCCTTGGCCGCCGCGCTCGCCACCGACTGGGTGTTCGGGTCGTTCGGCAGCACCACCACCCGGGCGGCGCCGGTGGCCCGGATCGCGTCGAGCAGCTCACCGGTGGACGGGTTGGCGGGCACCACCACCGCGCCCTCGGCGGCGAACAGCTCCGCGATGCCCGCGCCGGTGGCGACCACCACGGCGGCCCGCCCCTCCGGCGGCGGCACCTGCGGCCCGGGCGCCGGGGCGGTCTGGTCGGCGAAGCGGGTCACGCTGATCCGGTGGGGGCGGCCGGCGACCACGCCCGCCTCGACCGCCGCCCCGATGTCGTTGACGTGCACGTGCACGTTCCAGGTGCCGGCGCCGTCGCCGACGATCGCCAGGGAGTCGCCGAGCGCGTCCAGCTCGGCGCGCAGCCGGGTCACCGCCTCGTCGCCTGCGTCGAGCAGGTACTGCACCTCGTAGGCGTACGCGTCGGAGCCGCTCTCCCGCACGGCGGTGACCGGCGCGCGGCGGGCGGGTGGTGCGGGCGCCGGCTGGCCCGGGCTCTCCCCCGTGATCACCTCGACCAGCGCGTCCAGCAGCAGGCACAGGCCGCGCCCGCCGGCGTCGACCACGCCCGCGCGGGCCAGCTCCGGCAACTGCTCGG
>NZ_JBMVFV010000120.1:0-12544 GCF_049538395.1 Micromonospora sp. AB353
GCAGCGAGTCGGCGAGCAGTCTGCGGGCCTCCTCGCCGCCGTTCGCCTTCCACTCCGCGACGATGGCGTCCACGTCGCTCAGCGGACGGCGGCCGCGCAGCACGTCGGTGAACTTGTCCTCGGTGGGCACCTGGTTGGCCTTGTAGGCCGCGGGCATCTCCAGCTTCACCCCGGCCCAGGGGTTGGGCTCCATGTGCTTGACCATCTCGTTGGAGTACGCGAGCACGTCCGGCACGAAGCGCGGGGTGTCCGGGAACGGCCCGATGGTGGGGTTGCGGCCGCTGATGAAGAAGTACTGGTTGGCGATCTCCTTGAACGCCAGGTCGGTCTTGACGGGACCGTTCGGCGACGGGGTGTGGTGCTTGCCCGCCACGCCGAAGTCCCGCAGCTGGGCCTCCTGGCTGCCCAGCGGCGCGGAGCACCAGTTGATGATCCGCAGCAGCTCCTGGACCCGGTCCTTGCCGAGGCCCTTCTTGACGAACGTGTAGGAGATCGGCTCGTCGTCTCCCCAGACCAGCGGGTCGCCCCCGGTGGCGGAGAAGACCGGCACCGGCTGGATGTTCAGCTTGGGGTTGGTCTTCTGGTGCTCGGCCTGGGCGCCCTGCCAGAAGCCGATCCCGTCCTGGAGGAACACGATCGCGCCGTTCTTGGCGAACAACTGCTTGGCGTCCGCGCCCCTGCTGGCCACGATGTCCGGGTGGACCAGGCCGTCCGCGTAGATCTTGGCCATGACCTCCAGCGCGCGGCGGAACTCCGGGGTCTCGTACTTGAACTCGGGCGTGCCGTCCGGCTTGACCCGCCACCCGCCCTTGTGGCCCGGCACCTTGTGGAACATCTGGATCATGGCGAAGACGTCGTTGAACGCCCACACCTTGCGCGCCGGGTCGGTGACCTGCTTGGCCGCGGCGAGCAGGTCGTCCAGGTTCGACGGCACGCCCAGGCCGCGGGCGTCGAGCACGTCCTTGCGGGTGAACAGCGCCCACGGGAACGGGCCGTCCGTGGGGTTGGGCACGGACATGATCCGCTCGTTCCACACCGCGCGCCGCCAGGCCCCGGTGGGGAAGCTCGCCAGCATCGGGTACGCGGCGGCGGCGTCGCCCTTGAGGTGGTCGGTCAGGTCCTCGAAGAGCACCTTGATCGCCTCGGCGAAGCGCGGGATCTTCTCCACCTCCCACCCCGGCACGCACAGCAGGTCCGGTACGTCCCGCGCGCCGAGCATCGCGTTGAGCTTGTCGGCGTACGTGTTGCCGTCCTGGATGGTGAAGTTGACGGGTACGCCCAGCTCGGCGTTCACGGCCTGGAGGTAGGCGCTCTGCGCGGCTCCGGGCGGCGCCGGGCCCCAGGCGGGGGTCATGGCGGTGACCTGCTTGCCGCTGGTGCCGGGCTTGTCGGTGATGGCGTCGACGAGGTTCGCCGGATAGCTGGTGTAGCCGTCGGGCACCGGGCGCGTACCCGTGATGTCGGGTTTGATGCCGCCGGGCAGGTCCTTGCGGGTGGGAAGCAGGCCGGAGACGGCGTCGAGGTTCTGGGCGGCGCCGGAGCCGGCCGGCTTCTCCGAGCAGCCGGCGAGCAGCGGGCCGGTGGCGGTGGCGGCCACGCCGAGGCCGACCAGGCCGAGGAAGCGGCGGCGGGAGGAGCCCGGGTCGGGGTGGTGCGCGGTCATCGGTCCCCCTTCGGGAAGGGAAGCGCAGTGGATTAGTTCGTATGGATGGTCAACAAACTAATCACGACCGTGAGCTTGCACAAGGGCGGACCGCGTCGACACGACCGTCAGGCCGGGCAGCGGTCGGACAACGCGTACCGGGTGAGGACCACGTCGCCGATCTGGCGCACCTCGACCACCCGGGCCCGGCGCCCCGGGTGCCACGGGAAGCGGCCGTCCCCGACGAAGCGCGGCGCGCGCCCGTCCCCCACGAAGAACGGCGCCACGACCAGGTGCAACTCGTCGGCCAGGCCGGCGGTGAGGAACTGGCGGTGCACCGTCCCGCCGCCCTCCACCATCAGGCGCGTCACCCCGCGCCCGGCCAGGTCGGCCACCACCGCCTCCGCGGTGGCCGGATCACCCGCGTCGACCACCGTGGACACCGCGCCCACCTGCTCGCGGGCCTTGTCCACCACGCCGCTCGGGCAGTACACCAGCTTGAGCCCGTCGCCCGCGGTGAAGAACCGGGCCCGCGGGTCGAGGTCGCCGCTGCCGGTGACTGTCACCTTCACCGGCGACGGCGGCAATCCGCGCGTCACCCGCTCGGCGCGCCGGTTCTCGCTGCGTACCAGCAGGCGGGGGTCGTCGCGGCGCACGGTGGCCGCACCGACCAGGATCGCGTCGCACCCGGCCCGTGTCGCGTCCACGCGGTCCAGGTCGTCGTCGTTCGACAGCAGCAACCGCTCGGTGCTCGCGTCGTCGATGTAGCCGTCGATCGACATCGCGCAGCTGAGCAGCACGTACGGCCGGGTGGTCACGGCACGAACGGCAGGTCGAGGGCGTGATCGGCGCGGGTCACCTTGGCCGCCAGGTAGCCGGCGTTGGCCGGCGACAGGTGGACACCGGTGGACACCCGGTCGGCCACCGTCACGCCCAGCCGTTCGAGCTGGGCCGCCTTGTCCGGGTTGTTGCTGAGCAGAGACACCCGGTCCACGCCCAGCGCGGTGAGCATCTGCGCGGCCACCGTGTAGTCGCGCTCGTCCGCACCGCGCCCGAGCGCCAGGTTCGCCTCGTACGTGTCGAGGCCGCCGTCCTGCAGGGCGTACGCGTCGAGCTTGGCGTACAGGCCGATGCCGCGCCCCTCCTGCCGCAGGTAGAGCAGGTAGCCGCCGGCCTGGGCGATCCGCTCGACCGCCTCGCGCAACTGCGGGCCGCAGTCGCAGCGCTGGCTGCCGAACACGTCCCCGGTGAGGCACTCGCTGTGCGGGCGGACCAGCGGCGGGTCGGCGTCGGCGTGCTCACCGAGACCGAACGCCAGGTGCTCGCGGCCGTCGACGAGACCGTGGAAGGTGTGCACGCGGGCCGTGGTCACGTAGCCGTCGGGGAACCGGAGCGGAACCGTCACGCGGGTCCGGACCGTCGCGGTGGGCAGCGTTTCGTCCATGGTTCTCCTGTCGTCCGGTCGCCGGGCGGACCCGGCGACGCACACCTCGCTCCCCCACCGTAGGCGGGATCACCGACAGTTGCCGGGCTCGCGCCGAGGCAGCCGCCGTGTGAGCAGCACCGCGGCGCCGGGGAGGCTGGCCACCAGGACCAGCGCGCCGTACACCGTGCCGGTCGCCACACCCTGCGCGGCGGTCAGCCCGGCCGAGGCGAACGCCCAGGCGGCCACCCCCTCGCGCGGCCCGAAACCACCGACGTTCAGCGGCACCGCCATGGCCAGCAGGGCCAGCAGCGTCAGCGGCAGCAGGTGCGACAGCGGCGCGTCCGCGCCGGCCGTGCGGGCGGCCACCACGAACGTGGCCAGGTGACCGGCGAACACCACGGTCGAGGCCACCACCACGCCGGCCCAGGTCCGGCGGCCCAGCACCCCGGAGCGGACGTCGGCGACAGCGGTCCGGGCGGCCCGGGCGAGGCGGGACGCCCCGGAACGGGGCACCGCGCGGGCGGCGAGCACCAGCGCCAGCGCGACCACGGCGAGCACGGCCGCGAGGGCGGGCAGGTACCGGCGTACCGGCGACGGGAACGCGGCGAGCAGCGCCACCGCGATGACCACCTGCACCACCTGCCCGGCGGTGCGCTCCCACACCACCGCCCGCACACCCCGGGCCACGTCCCCGGCGTCGCGGCCGTGCCGTACCGCCCGGTGCACGTCGCCGAGCACGCCGCCGGGCAGTGTGGAGTTGAGGAAGACCGCCCGGTAGCAGTGCGCCACCGCGGCGCGCATCGGCAGCCGTACGCCCAGCCCACCGGCGACCAGCGACCAGCGCCAGGCGCAGCAGACGGTGGTGATCACGCCGATGCCGAGCGCGGCGGCCAGCGCGGGCGCGTCGATCAGCCGCAGCCCGGCCAGGAACGGGCCGGTGCCCACCGAGGCGACGAGCGCGGCGAGCACCGCGAGCCCGAGCAGCGGGCGGATCCAGGCCCGGCCCGTCCGGGCCCGGCGCGGCGGCGCGGGCGTGACTGCCGGTACGGGTCCGGCGACGGCGACGGCGACGTGTGACAAACGGTCCTCCCTCGTTCCCACCGGTTGTCACGTGCCAGCAGCCGGTTCGGTTCAGCCGGTGAGCAGGTCCGCGTGGTGCAGCACCACGTCGAGCCGTCCGGCGGCGGCCTCGGCGAGCCGCCACTTCTGATACGTCGCGGCGGGCCCGGACAGATGCGGTCGTTCCTCGATCGCGGCGTCGACCCAGCCGGTGAGCCACTCGGCGGCCAGTTCCGCCTGCTCCGCGCCGAGCCGCCACGGGGTCGGCCGCACGAGCGTCTCGACGCCGTGGCGGCGGAACGCGGCCACGGCGACGTCCACGGCGTCCGGCCCGAGCAGCGCCCGGCCGTCGACGGTACGACGCTGGTGGGCGTTGAACGCCGCGGTCAGCTCGGCGTCCAGCGGGTCCGGCGGGGTGAACTCGGCCCGCCCGGTCACGGTGAGCGCGAACAGCGTCGGGTGGCCGGCGCAGGCCGCCGCCATCCGCTCGACCTCCTCCGCGGTGAGCATGTCCAGCAGCGCCGACGCGGTGATCAGGTCGGCGTCGGCCAGGTCGGCGGCGGTCAGCCGGGTCACGTCGGAGCCGCGCGTGGTCACGGTGACCTCGGCGCCGTCGGCGGCGGTGAGCCGCCCGGCCCGGGCCAGCGCCAGCAGGTCCGCGTCGCGTTCGTGCAGCACCCAGCGCTGCGGGCCGGGCAGGCGGGGCGCGAGCCAGCGGGTCATCGATCCGGTGCCGCTGCCCAGGTCGTGCACGACGAGCGGCCGGCCGGCGGGCAGCCGGTCGCGGACCGCGTCGGCCAGCTCGGTGCTGCGGGCCGCCGCGTCGGCGGGCTCGCGCAGTCGCAGCCAGTCCGCGAAGCCGGGCGGGAGTGAGGTGGTCATGCCGCGGTCGCCTCCTTCAGTGCCGTCGCCAGCCGGTCCACGGTGACCGGCCAGCCGGTGAGGGTGTGCCGCCGCTGCCGGGCGGCGCGGCGCAGCCGGTCCCGCAGGCCCGGGTCGGTGAGCCAGCGGCGCAGCGCCGCGGCGGTCGCCCCCGGATCGCCCGGCGGCACCAGCAGACCGGGCCGGTCGCCGCCGGGGGCGTGCCCGAGCGTGTCCGGCAGGCCGCCGGTGTCGCTCGCCAGCACCGGTACGCCCCGGGCCAGTGCCTCGGTGACCACCATCCCGTACGTCTCCCGCCGCGACGGCTGAACCAGCAGATCGGCTGCCGCGTACGTGGCGGCCAGGCCGGGTCCGGTGCGCGGACCGGTGAGCCGGACCCGGCCGGCGAGACCGGTGGCGGTGAGCCGTCCGCGCAGCCGGTCGGCGAACGCCCGGTCCCGGTCCGGTGGACCGACCCAGTCGCAGGTCCAGTCCAGGTCGGCCACCTCGGTGAGCGCGGCGGCGAGCACGTCGTGGCCCTTCACCGGGGTGACCGCGGCGACGCAGAGCAGCCGTCCCCCGCCGGGCGTGCCGTCGGCGACGGGCGCCGCGTCGACGCCGGGTGGCGCGACAGTCACCCGTTCGGGGCGCAGCCGGTAGCGGTCGAGCAGCCGGTCGCGGGTCCACGCGCTGGTGGCGACCACTGCGGTGGCCGCCGCCAGCGACCGTGCCTCGGTCTCGCCCTCGATCGGCAGGTGCACCAGGATCACCAGGCGCAGCCGCGCGGCGTGCGGGGCGAGGACGTCCGGCACGGTCGAGGCCACCAGGCCGTCGAGCAGCACCGGTACGCCGTCGGGCAGCCCGCCGAGCAGCCCGGCCAGGTCGGCGCGTTCCCGTGGACCCGGGTGCGGCCAGCCGCCGGGTACCTGGTGTTCGCGTACCGTCCAGCCGCGCGCGGACAGGCCGCGGCAGACCCGGCGGTCGTAGGCGTTGCCGCCGCTGGGGTCCGCCGGGTCGTCGATGTCGCCCGGCAGCACCACGTGGACGACTGTCATCCGGTCAGAGCGACCGCTCGTAGCTCGCCCACGCGATGTGCGACTCGTGCAGGGTGACGGTGATCCCGGCCAGGCCCCGCGCGCCCTCCCCCAGCCGGCCGGCGTGCACCGCGTCGGCGAGCCGGTCGGCGATCGTCCGCGCGAGCACCTCGGTGGTGGTGTTCACGCCGGCGAAGGCGGGCTCGTCGTCGAGGTTGCGGTAGTTCAGCTCGGCGAGCACGGCCTTGAGCTGCTCGGTGGCCAGCCCGATGTCGACAACGATCCCGTCGTCGTCCAGCTCGGCGCGGCGGAACGTGGCGTCGACGACGAACGTCGCCCCGTGCAGCCGCTGCGCCGGGCCGAAGACCTCGCCGCGGAAGCTGTGGGCGACCATCATGTGGTCCCGGACGGTCACGCTGAACACGATCACTCCTCGCCGTAGGTGATGAGATGACACAGCGCCGGCAGCTCGCCCGAGGCGAGCCGGTCCAGCACGTCGGGCAGGTCGTCGAAGCGGGACCGGCCGGTGAGCAGCGCGTCGAACACCGGGTCGGCCAGCAGGTCCAGGGCGAGCGCGAGCCGGTCGGCGTAGCTGCGGTCGGCCCGCCGGGGCGAGACGGTGCCGACCTGGCTGCTGCGGATGCCGAGCCGCCGGGAGTGGAACGCACCGCCCAGCGCCAGCGTGACCGGCCGGTCGCCGTACCAGCTCAGCTCCAGCACGGTGCCCTCGGGGCGCAGCAGCTCCAGGCCGCGTTGCAGCCCGTCGGCGGTGGCGCTGGCGTGCACCACCAGGTCGCGCTCACCGGTGGCGTCGGCGGGCGTGGCGAAGCCGGCACCGAGCGCGGCGGCCACCCCGGCGCGTGCCGGGTCGGCGTCGACGAGTTCGACGCGTACGCCGGGGAAGCGGGTCAGCAGCGCGGTCACCGCGCAGCCGACCATCCCGCCGCCGATCACCGTGACCCGGTCACCGACCAGCGGGGCGGCGTCCCAGAGCGCGTTGACAGCCGTTTCCACGGTGCCGGCCAGCACCGCGCGCTGCGCCGGTACGCCGTCCGGCACGACGGTCACGGCGCCGGCCGGGACCACGTACGCGCTCTGGTGCGGGTAGAGGCAGAAGACGGTACGGCCGAGCAGCCGTTCGTCGCCCGCCTCGACCGTGCCGACGCTGAGGTAGCCGTACTTGACCGGTGCCGGGAAGTCGCCCTCCTGGAACGGCGCGCGCATGGCGGCGTGCTGGTCGGCCGGGACGCGGCCGGTGAACACCAGTGTCTCGGTGCCGCGGCTGACGCCGGAGAAGCGGGTCCGGACCAGCACCTCACCGGGGCCGGGGGCGGCGAGCCGGACCGGCCGGATCTCGCCCTCGCCGGGGGCGCGGAGCCAGAACGCGTGGGCGTCGACCGTCACGAACTCTCCTCTTCCCCGCATTCCGACCGAGTTGTCGATCATAAACACGGAAGCGGGGCGTCAGCGGTTCGAACCGCCCGCGACCCGATGCTCAGGCGGCGCGCCGGCGCTGCTCCGTACGCCAGGTCTCCGGCTCGGCCCGGTCGGCGTGGCGGTCCCCGGCCAGTTCCATCGCCCGGTGGGCAGCGGTCAGCGCGTCACACGGCGCGACCTGACCGTCACACAGCAGGCTCTCGCACCGGCCGGCCTCGTCGGGGCGGTGGGCGACTGCAACGTCGTACGCGGCCCGCCAGAGCAACGGGTCGGTGACTCCCCGTGGCAGGTCGGCGTCCAGACTGGACCTGTTGCGGATCGTGTCGGGCACCGTGTCCCCCTTTGCGTCGTCGCTACCGTCCCAGTGACCGGTTGAGCGCAGATCAAACCTTTCACCTGCGCACATGTCGCGACCAGCGGTGTTTGTCACGCCGGATAGGCCCGCGTCTCGGCTGCCTTGACCGCCGCCCAGACCGCGCGGCCGGGAACCAGTCCGAGATGGGCCGCGGCGGCGGGCGTGACGTCGGCGGCGACCTCGACCGGCCCGGCCAGTTGGACGCGCAGGTTGTCGCCGTGGCGTTGCACGCCGGTGACGGTGGCGGCCCACACGTTGCGCGGGCTGCCCTCGGGCCGGGACGGGTGCAGCGCGACGGCGGCCGGCGGGTACGCGACGAACGCCTCACCGTGGACGGTGTCGGCGGTGGTGAGCGCCAATTCACCGACGGTGACGGTGTGTCCGTCGGCGCGGCCGCGGTGCAGGTTGAGGCCGACCAGCCGGGCCACGTAGTCGGTGCGTGGCCGGGCCGTGACGGTTGCGGCGTCGCCCTCCTGCACCACCCGGCCGTGCTCCACGATGACCAGTCGGTCGGCGAGCACCAGGGCGTCGAGGGGGTCGTGGGTGACGAGCAGCGTGGCGCCGGGGTGCGCGCCGAGGTGGCGCTGGAGTTCGGCGCGGGTGTCCAGCCGGGTCCGGGCGTCGAGCGCGGCGAGTGGCTCGTCGAGCAGCAGCAGCGCCGGGTCGACGGCGAGCGCGCGGGCCAGCGCGACCCGCTGCGCCTGGCCGCCGGAGAGCTGCCGGGGCCGGCGCCGGGCCTGGTCGCCGAGGCCGACCCGGTCCAGCCACTCCTGGGCCCGGGTGCGGGCGGCGCGCTTGCCGGCGCCCCGGCGGCGCGGCCCGAACGCCACGTTGTCCAGCGCGCTCAGGTGCGGGAACAGCAGGTAGTCCTGGAATACCACGCCGACCGGCCGTCGTTCCGGCGGTGTCCACACCCGGCGGTCCGGCCGGTCCAGGTCGGCACCGTCGAGCGTGAGGTGACCGGCGCTGAGCGGGTGCAGTCCGGCGAGCACCCGCAGCGCCGTGGTCTTGCCGGCGCCGTTGGGGCCGAGCAGCGCCACCACCTCACCGGCGGCGATGCGCAGCCGCACGTCGAGGGTGAACCCGTCCCGCTCGGCGACGAGATGCGCGTCCAGCACACTCATGTCGTCCCGACCCACTTGTCGCGCAGCGCGGCGAGGATGACCACGGAGACGGTGAGCAGGATCAGGCTCAGCACGATCGCGGCCTGAAGGTCGGTCTCCAGCGCCAGGTACACCGCCAGCGGCATGGTCTGCGTGCGGCCGGGATAGTTGCCGGCGAAGGTGATGGTGGCGCCGAACTCACCGAGCGCGCGGGCCCAGCAGAGCACCGCCCCGGCCGCCACGCCCGGGGCGACGAGCGGCAGCGTGACCCGGGTGAACGTGGTGAACCGTCCGGCTCCGAGCGTGGCGGCGGCCTCCTCGTACCGGGGGTCGGCGCCACGGAGCGCCCCCTCGACGGCGATGACCAGGAACGGCATCGCCACGAACGCCTCGGCCAGCACCACCCCGGCGGTGGTGAACGGCAGCGTCACGCCGAACGTCTCGTCCAGCCACGACCCGATCAGCCCGCGCCGGCCGAAGACCAGCAGCAGCGCCACGCCGCCGACCACCGGCGGCAGCACCAGCGGCACCGTGACCAGCGCCCGGACCAGCCGCCGCCCGGGGAACTCCACCCGCGCCAAGAGCCAGGCCAGGGGTACGCCGAGCGCCACGCAGAGCAGCGTGGCGACGGTGGCGGTCTCCAGCGACAGCCGCAGCGCGGTGAGTACGCCCGGTTCGGTCAGCCGCTGGGGCAGCGTGGTCCAGGGTGCCCGGAGCAGCAGCCCGGCGAGCGGCAGGACGAGGAAGGCGAGGCCGAGCCCGGCGGGCACGAGCAGGGCGATCGGCGCCCGCTGCCGGCGTACGGTGCGGCTCATGCGCCGGGCGGCGCCTGGAACCCGGCGGCGGTGAGCACGGCGAGCCCGGCGTCCGAGCGGACGAAGTCGACGAAGGCGCGGGCGCCGGCGGGGTTGCCGGCGGCGCGCAGCACCACGATCGGGTAGTCGTTCACCGCGCGCGCCGACTCGGGGAACTCGACCGCGTCGAGCCCGGGTGCGGCACGGACGTCGGTGCGGTAGACCAGTGCCGCGTCGACCTCGCCGAGGCGCAGCTTGGCCAGCGCGCCCTTGACGTCCTGTTCGAGCGTGGCGGGGGTGAGCCGCACGCCCGCGGCGTCCAGCGCGGTGCGCGCGGCGGCGCCGCAGGGCACCTGCTCCGCGCAGAGCGCCACCTTGACGCCGGGGCGGGCGAGGTCGGCCAGGCCGCCGACCCGGGCCGGGTTGCCTCGGGGTACGGCGACGACGAGTTGGTTGCGCACCAGCACTGCCGGTTCACCAGCCGCGTCACCGGCGTCGGTGACCGTCTTCATGGTGGCCGGGGAGGCGGCGGCGAACACGTCGGCGGGCGCGCCCTGGGTGATCTGGGTGGCGAGCCCGGAGCTGCCGCCGAAGTTGAACGTGACGGTGCTGCCGGGGTGGGCGGCCTCGTACTCCTTGCCGAGTGTGGTGAACGACTCGGTGAGCGAGGCGGCGGCGAACACGGTCACCGGGCCGGCGCCGTCGGGACCGGCCGGTTCGCCGGCGCCGCCACAGGCGGTCAGGCCCAGCGCCCCCACCAGCGCGGCGGCGAGCGCGGCGCGGATCCACCGTACGGTCACGGGCTCGTCCTTCCCCTGGGGGTGGCTCGCTCGACCACGACGGTGGTCGACTTGATCACCGCGACGGCGACGGAGCCGACCTGGAGGTCGAGGTCGTCGACGGCCTCGCGGCTCATCAGGGACACCACCCGGAACGGCCCGGCCTGGATGTCCACCTGGGCCATCACGGTGTCCTTGACGACGGCGGTGACGATGCCGCGCAGCCGGTTGCGGGCCGAGGACAGCTCGGGGTGGCCGGGTGCGCGGACGAACGCCGCCACGTCGGCGCCGTCGAGCACCCGGTGGCCGTGCTCGTCGCGGGTCGCAGGCAGCTTGCCGGCGTCGATCCAGCGGCGGACCGTGTCCGCGCTGACCCCGAGCAGTTCGGCTGCCTCACCGATCCGGAACACCGTCACGCGCTCACCCTAGCGGCCCGCAGGTGCGAGCCGGAAGTGGCGTGGCAGCTCGCATCCGCAAACCGTGAGGCGGCTCGGAACGCGGAACTGCGGTTCAGTCGGCCGGGGTGATCCGGACCCGGCGCAGCAGCTGGGCGTTGAGCGCCACGACGATCGTCGAGGCGGACATCAGCACCGCGCCCAGCGCCGGGCTGAGCGCGATCCCCGCCCAGGCGAGGACACCGGCGGCGAGCGGGATCGCCACCACGTTGTAACCGGCTGCCCAGGCCAGGTTCTGCCGCATCTTCCGGTACGAGGCGCGGGACAGCCGGATCACGCCGCCGACGCCGCGCGGGTCGGACCCGGCGAGCACCACCCCGGCGGACTCGATCGCCACGTCGGTGCCGGCACCGATGGCCAGCCCGACGTCGGCGCGGGCGAGCGCCGGGGCGTCGTTCACGCCGTCGCCGACCATCGCCACCGTGAGTCCCCGGTCGCGCAGCTCGGCCACCGCCTTGTCCTTGTCGGCCGGGAGCACCTCGGCGAAGACCTCGTCGACGCCGGGCCGGAACCCGAGGTCGGCGGCGACCGCCTCGGCGACCGGGCGCGCGTCGCCGGTGATCATCACGATCTTGCGTACGCCGAGGTCACGCAGCTCGGCCACGGCGGCCCGCGCCTCCGGGCGGACCTGGTCCTCCAGCCCGAACGCGGCGACCACCTCCGGCGGGCCGCCCTCGGGCAGCCGGACCAGGTGCAGCACCGCGGCGCCCCGGCCCGACCACTCCCGCGCGGCCCGGGCCAGGTCGTCCGGCACCGGGGCGTCGAGTTCGCGCAGCAGGGCCGGCCCGCCGACCGCCCAGTCCACGCCGTCCACGGTGGCGCGCACACCCCGGCCGGTCAGCGCCCGGAAGCCGTGCGCGGCGGGACGGGTGCCGCGGGCGTCGGCGGCGGCGACCAGAGCCCGGGCCAGCGGGTGCTCGCTGTCGGCCTCCACCGCGCCGGCCAGGGCCAGGGCGGCCGTCTCGTCCGTCCCGCCGGTGGCGGCCACCCCGGTCACCGTGTGCCGGCCGGTGGTGAGCGTGCCGGTCTTGTCGAACAGGACGGTGTCGACGGTGCGCATCCGCTCCAGTGCGAGCCGGTCCTTGACCAGGATGCCGGCGCGGGCCGACAGCGCCGTCGACAGCGCCACCACCAGTGGGATGGCCAGGCCGAGCGCGTGCGGGCAGGCGATCACCAGCACCGTCACGGTACGTACCACCGCCTGGTCGCTGTCGCCGAGCAGCGCCCAGACCGCGAACGTCGCCAGGCCGGCGAACGCCGCCAGGTAGAACAGCAGCGCGGCGAACCGGTCGGCGAGCACCTGCGCGCGCCCGCCGGAGGCCTGCGCCTGCGCCACGAGCCGCCCGATGCCGGCCAGCGCGGTGTCCGCGCCGACCGCCTCGACGCGTACCCGGAGGGTGGAGTCGGTGGCGACGGTGCCGGCGACGACCCGGTCCCCGGCGGCGCGGGCCACCGGCCGCGACTCCCCCGTGATCATCGACTCGTCCAGTTCGGCGGCGCCCTCGACGATCCGCCCGTCGGCCGGCACCCGCCCGCCGGGGCGCACCAGTACCAGGTCGCCCACCCGCAGCTCGCCGACCGGCACCGGATGCGGCCGCC
>NZ_JBMVFV010000121.1:0-12466 GCF_049538395.1 Micromonospora sp. AB353
CGCGTGCCGGGCCGCCCCGGCCCGCAGGGCGACCTGCGCGGCGCCGGCGTCCACGACGGCGGGCAGCAGGGCGAGCGAGCGGTCCGCGGCGTCGTGGTCGACCAGCACGATCCGGTCCGGGTACGCGGCCTGCAGGCTGCGCCCGACCGCCCAGACGGCGCCGGCCGCCGGATCGGGCCCGGCCCACCCGGCGGCGTCGCCCCCGGTGGCGGCTCCCCCGGCGACGTCTCCCGCAGTGACCTCGTCTGCGGCGGCGTCTTGCACGAGGGCGTCGCCCGCGCTGCCGGCACCGCTCGTGCCGGGGCCGTTGGCCGCGTCGCCGGCCGGGCCGGTCAGCAGCATCAGCCGGGTGCCGGCGAAGCGATCGTCGTCGAGCCAGCCACGCAGCCGGTCGGCGAGGTCCGCCGCGTCGGCGTCGGCCGGCCCGGCCAGCAGCACCGTCACGTCGGGCGCGTCGGGAGTCTCGCGCAGGGTGGCCAGATCCCGGTGGGCCCGGAACCGCTCCCCCGGCGACGCCGCGCGCAGCGGCTCCACCAGCGACTCGCTCCCGGCGCCGACGAGCGCCCAGCGGCGGGCCGGGGCGGCGGCGTCCTGCGCGGCCGCCGGGACGGGCGTCGCCACCGGCGGTACGGCGGCCAGGTCCAGCGGTCGCCAGGCGAGCAGGCTGAGCGCCTCGTGGTGGCTGCCGTTGACCGCCCGCAGCCGGGCCGGCCCGTCGAGCAGGAGCCGGCGGGTGACCTTGCCGGACGCGGTGCGGGGCACCTGCCCGATCTCGTACAGCGCCTCGGGGACCTTGTGGTAGCTGAGCCTCTCCCGGCAGGCCGCGTACCCGGCACGGGGGTCGAAGCCCTCCGGCCCCGGCACCACGAACGCCACCGGCACCTCGCCGAGCACCTCGTGCGGCCGGCCGGTCACCGCCACGTCGGCGACGCCGGGCACCGCGCGCAGCGCCTCCTCCACCTCGCCCGGGTGGATCTTCTCCCCGCCCCGGATGATCAGCTCCTGGTGGCGGCCGGTGACGAAGATGTTGCCGTCGGTGTCGCGGCGGGCCAGGTCACCGGTGCGGTACCAGCCGTCGCGCAGGGCCGCGGCGGTGACCTCCGGCAGGCCGTGGTAGCCGAGCATGACGCTCGGACCGCTGACCCAGACCTCCCCCTCGGCGCCGGTCGGCACGTCCAGACCCGTCTGCGGGCTGACCAGGCGCACCTCGACGCCGGGCACCGCACGCCCGCAGGAGCCCTCGACCCGGGGCTGCTCCGGCCGGGTGACGGCGATCGAGCCGCAGGTCTCCGTGCTGCCGTACGCGTCGAGCAGCGGCGCGTCGAAGACCTCCTCGAACGCCCGCCGCAGCGCGCCGGTGGTGATCGCCCCGCCGACCAGGCAGACCCGCAGGGCCGGGGCGCGGAAGCCGGTCTCCCGGGCGGCGGTGACCAGGTGGTGGTACATGGCCGGCACACCGGCGAGCACGGTGGCCTCGTCCTCGTCGACCGCGCGCAGCACGTCGTCGGCGGAGAAGCCGTCGATGAGCCGGGCCGTGGCCCCGACCGCCGTCACGCTGAGCACGCACCCGATGTGGGAGAGGCTGTGGAACAGCGGCAGTGGCCAGACCACCCGGTCGGCGGCGGTGAGCCCGGGGATCGGCACGTAACAGGCGGCGACCGACCAGAGGCAGGTGCGCTGGGTGGAAAGGACACCCTTGGGCCGGCCGGTGGTGCCGGAGGTGTAGAGCATCCAGGCCACCTCGTCGAGGCCCAGGTCGTCGCGGGCCCCCACGGACGGCTCGGTGTCGACCAGATCGCGCCAGGCGACGACCCCGTCCGGAACCGGGTCGTCCCCGGTGACCACGATCCGCAGGGCCGGCCGGCCGGTACGCAGCCGCAGCATCTGGTCGAGGTGACGCGGGTCGGTGACCACCAGCACCGCGCCGGAGTCGTCCAGCAGATGGGCCAGTTCCGCGTCGGTGCTGTGCGGATTCACCGGCACGCCGACCGCGGCGGCCCGCGTGACGGCCAGCCAGGTCTCCACCGTCTCCACGCGGTTGCCGAGGCAGAAGGCCACCCGGTCGCCCCGGGCGACCCCGGCCGCCGCCAGGTGACCGGCCAGCCGACGGGTCCGCGCCGCCAGATCGGCGTATCCGACCGCCCGGCGGTCGTCGCGGAATGCGACCTTGTTCCCCGACCTGGCGGCGTGCGCCTCGATCAGATCGGACAACGGCTGGATCAGGTCGCTCCGAAGCATGTCACCACATCCATCCGTCGGCGAGACTCCTCATCCGCGGCGTAGACCTCGCTCGCCGTAGCGGCCCAAGTCTTCCGAGCACCCTGCCGGTGTCCTACCCCTGTCACCCCCTAAGTCGTCCCCAGTTCGGAGCGCCGATCGGGTGGTGGAACGGGCCCGCGGGCCGATGATGGGGCGACCCCCGCGGACCGTCGAATCCCGTGCTCCACCCGCCCGTCAGCCGAGGTGCCGTCGTTGGAACGCTGCTGGTTGTTCGCCCGTTCGGCCGTACCGGCCGGCGGCTGCCCGGGCACGCGGCTGACCGAGCTGGTCGGCACCGTCCTGACCGGGCTGGTCGCCGCCGCCCGCCGGGCCGATCCCGGCATGGACTGGTTCTTCGACCCGGAGGACTCCCCCGCCGGGCGGCTGAGCCTCGGCTTCCATGCCGCCCCCGCCGCGCTCGACGCGGTACGGGCGGGGCTGCTCGCGTACGACCCGGGGACGTCCCTCGCCAGCGACCGGCGCGTCGTGCGCGACCCCGCGCGGGGCGGCCCGCTCGCGTTCGCGGGCAGCGAACTGGCCCTCACCCTGCTCGGCGGCGACGTGCCCTGGCTGGCCGGCGGCGAGTTGCCGCTGGCCGTGGCGCACCTGCGGCACCTGACCGGGCTGATGCCGGCGGCCGACCGCCTGGCGTTCCTGTTCCTGCACTGGCAGGAACGCAGCCAGCGGCTCACCGGCGCGCAGCGGCGAGACCTGGCCGCGCAGGCCGACGCCGGGGCGGAGAAGATCGTCCTGTCGGCCGGTGACCTACCGCTGGGCGGGGACGTGGCAGTGGCGTGGCAACGCTACCTGGACCGGGTGACCGACGTGGTGGGCCACGACCACCCGACGGCCCCTCCCGGGTTCCTGCTGGCGCACCACGCGCAGCTCACCCACGATCGGTGGGGCATCCGGCCGGAGGTCGACTCGCTGGCCGCGCTGGCGCTGCGCCTGTCGATGGTGCGGGGCAGCCCGGCCGCGACCGGGCCGGCCCGCGTTCCGCAGAGGAGGCAGCAACCACATGCACACGCCGGTACCTGACCGTCCCGCCAGCGAGCCGGCCCGCGTCGAGGTGGCACTCGGGCAACGGTCGTACCCGGTGCTGATCGGTCCCGGCGTGCGCCACCGGCTCCCGGCGGAGGTGGCGCGGATCGGCGCCCAGCGGGTCGTGGTGGTCTCGGCCCGGCCACCGGAGTGGACGCCCGACCCGGGCGTGCCGCACCGGGTGGTGCCGGTCCGCGACGGCGAGCACGACAAGAATCTGACCACTGTGGAACAGCTCTGCCGGGCGTTCGCCGAGTTCGGGCTGACCCGGACGGACGCGGTGGTGTCCTGCGGCGGCGGCACCACCACGGACGTGGTCGGGCTGGCCGCCGGCCTCTACCACCGGGGCGTACCGGTGATCCACCTGCCGACCTCGCTGCTGGCCCAGGTGGACGCCAGCGTCGGTGGGAAGACCGCCGTCAACCTGCCGGAGGGCAAGAACCTCGTGGGCGTGTACTGGCAGCCCCGGGCGGTGCTCTGCGACACCGAGCACCTGGGGACGCTGCCGCAGCGGGAGTGGCGCAACGGGTACGGGGAGATCGCCCGGGCGCACTTCATCGGCGCCGGTGATCTGCGTGACCGGCCGGTGGCGGAGCAGATCGCCGCGTCGGTGGCGTTGAAGGCCCGGGTGGTGGCCGCGGACGAGCGGGACTCCGGCCTGCGGCACATCCTCAACTACGGCCACACGCTCGGGCACGCGTTGGAGCGGGCCACCGACTTCGGCCTGCGCCACGGTGAGGCGGTCGGTGTCGGCACGGTCTTCGCGGGCCGGCTGGCCGGCGTCCTCGGCCGGATACCGGCCGACCGGGTGGCCGAGCATCACGACGTGGTGGCGGGCTACGGGCTCGACACCACGCTGCCCGGCGGCGTCGACCACGACGAGCTGATCACGCTGATGCGCCGGGACAAGAAGGCAACCTCGGGCCTGTCCTTCGTCCTGGACGGACCGGGCGGAGTCGAGCTGGTCACCCACGTCCCCGAGGTCGCTGTGCGTACCGCACTCGCCGTCATGTGAGGCCGACACCGCCCGGTGCCCGTTCGCCGGCCGGCGCCGCGGGGCGGCCGGGCCGGCGAACGGATGACGAGTCGCCGGAGCCGAACCCCGGATCGGCGCGTCAGCTACCCAGGGCCCGCTGGATCTGTGCCACCAGCACGCCGCAGGCGTACCGGTCCGCGGCCCCGACCATGCCGACGATGGTCGCCGGCAGCGGGCCGTTGTCCGTCTCCGCCGGATCGTGGTGCATGAACACGACGAACTGCCCCCGGTCGATGAACGGCGCGAGGATCGGCTCGGCGTCGACGCCGGGGGCCAGTGAGAAGAACGTGGTCATGGCGCACGGATGCCGGCCCAGCAGCGAGCTGCGGTGCAGCAGCGAGGTGGTGGCCCCGCTGACCCGGAAGTTCGGGTCGATGACCCGCAGGGCGCCGTCGCGGCCGATTCCGGCGTCGAAGGAGCAGTAGCCCCGGTACCCGAGCGCGCTGGCCTTTCGGACCCCTACGGTCAGCGCTTCGACCAGCTCCTCCGGGGGCTGGTCGTCGTCCATCACACAACCGACCCACGTCGAGGTGGGCTGCGGCAGGTGTACCGACGATCCGAAGTAGTGCACCGATCCGCTGTCGGTCACGCCGAACTGGATACCCCAGATCGTCTGGAAGGGCACCTCCTCCTCGACGATCCACTGCTCGCTCACCTGTTCCAGCTGGTTGAACAGGGAACGGTTCCGCCGGTCCCGCAACCGACGGGTGAAGATCGCAATTCCGCTGGACACCTCGACCCCGGCCGGTTTGATGACCGCCGGCCGGCGGTCCCGCGCCACGATCCGGCGGACCTCGGCGGGGGTGGCGACCTGCCGGCGGGGCAGGTACTCCGGCGCGACCAGAGTCTCCAGCACGGTCTTGTTGTTGAGGCGGGCGACCAGATCCGCGGGCACCCGGGCACGAGCGGCCCGCAGCAGCGGGTCATGCGGAGGAAACTGGAACTCCAGCGTCTCGCCCCGCTCGACGGCTTCCCGCGCGTACCGCACCGCCTGCGCGCCGGAACGGAACTTCCGCAGGTCGCTGGGCGTCTTCAGACCACTCCGGCTGAGCAGACGCAGCGACTTGTCCGCGCTGGAGCCGGTGCTGCAGATCGCCGCCGCCTGGTGCGGAAGGGTCAGGTGCAGACCCGTGATCATGTCCAGGCCGTTGTAGAGAGCGGCGCCCGCGCCGGCGAGATAGGGGCTGTCGGCGGTGGCCGACGGGTCGGGCGGTCGGGCCAGGACCACCCCGTCGTGTGCGAACACCTGTACCTGGATGGGCACCTGCATTTGGTCTCCTGACATGCCGGCCCGGTGCGGGCCTCGGGGTGGCGGTGAAACCGGTGCGCCACGGCCACGAACAGCGGAGAACGTGGCCGAAGGGGTGGGCTCCCGGTCCTGATGCGGCCGCTCGGCCGCGAGAGTCGGGCGTGCCGTGTGCACCGACCGGACGGTCGTGAGCTGGACCGGCCGGGAAGCCGCTGGCTTATGGCCAGCGTTGCGGCGGCGAGGTGCACACCGCCGGTCAGCGGTTGAGTTTCCAGCCACCGACCGGCGTCATGATCGAAAGATCATAGTCACTATGTATTGCCCCGGGATGGGCCAGACAGGCGAACGCGGACGGCTCTTTCGCCGCCGCGGCCGCCGATACTCCTAGCGGGGCCATCGACTCGGGCTGACCGAAAAGCTGTTCTTCAGAAGGGCTGGAGTCACCGGACGGCGCTGTCGCAGCCCGCGCTGTCGAGTGCCCGGATTCCGACGGCCACGCCCCCTGCCAGCTCACATCGCCGGCCCGGCCTCGACGCGGCCGGCGGGCACCGCCGGAACGTCCCAGGCCTGCCCGGGGAGGAGATCTCCGGCTGATGCGCTAGGGGTCGACGTGCCGATCTCTAGGGGTGTACGTCACTGCGCAGCGCTTCGTATGGTCGGGCCCCGTCGGCTCGTCGTTGCCACTCTCAGCGCACCGGATCGGGTGGCCCGCGAGCGGTGCCGCCCGTCGACGCGCCTCGCGCCAACCCCGCCGTCCGGCGTACGGCATCCCGGCTGACCGATCGTCGCGGCCCTGAGCCTTTCGGTCGTCCCCTTTCGATCGGAGGTTGAGCTGTTGTCTGTCGGGTTCGATGGCGCCCAGGCCGCGGACGGCGCGGTTGCTCTGGAACTCGTGGGGGACCTGCGGAGGCCGGCGGTGTGGCCCGCGCGGGCGGCCTCGGTGCACCGGGTGCTTCCCGCCTGGCCGTCGTGCGTGACACCGGCCGGGCACGTCGTGGTGGCGGGGCTCGTGGCGGTCCTGGCCCGCTGGACCGGTCAGGACGAGGTGGTGCTCGGGCTGGCCCCGGCCGGCGGGTCGGTGGCGCGGGTGGACGTCTCGGGCGACCCGGGATTCGGGGAGTTGGCGGCGCGGGTGGGACTGGCGTGGACGGCGCCGGTGGCGGGCCCGGACCGGCCGGACCCGGTGGCGGTGGAGTGCACCGACGGTCCGGTGGCGGAGACGGGACCGGCCGTGGTGGACGTCGACATGGTGGTGCGCGTGGCGGCGGACGGGTCCGTGCTGCGGGTGGACTACGCGGTGGAGGGATTCTCCGCGCAGTTCGTGCGGGGACTCGTGGATCAGGTAGTGGTGCTCGTCTCCGCCGGGACGGCGGCGCCGCAGGTCGCCCTGTCGCGATTGCCGTTGCTGGACGCCGCGGAACGGGAGCGGTTGCTGACGTGGGGGCGCGGCCCGGTGCGGGAGATCCCGGGCGAGCCGATCCACGAGCTCGTGCTGAGCTGGGCGCGGCGGTCGCCGGAGGCGGTGGCGGGTGTCGCGGGCGACGAGGTGCTGACGTACGGGGAGCTGGATCGCCGGTCCGGGCTGCTGGCGGCGTACCTGCGGTCGGTGGGTGTCCGTGCCGGTGACGTGGTGTCCGTGGCGTTGGAGCGCGGGTTGTGGTCGCTGGTGGCGACGATGGGCGTGCTACGGGCGGGTGCCGCGTACACGCCGATGGACGTGTCGTGGCCCGCGGAGCGGATGCGGGTGCTGCTGGCCGACCACGGCGCGCGGGTGGTGTTGACGGTCGGTGCGGTAGCGCCCCGGATTCCCGCCGGCGACGGGGTCACGGTGGTGGCGCTGGACGACGGCTGGCCCGCGGTACCGGCCGGCGCGGTGGCGGATCTGCCTGCGGTGCCGGTGGACGCGCCGGCGTTCGTCATCTACACGTCGGGTTCGACAGGCACGCCGAAGGGCGTGGTGCTGTCACACGAGAGGCTGGCGAACTTCCTGGCGTGGATGACCGGCGAGTGCGCCATCGGCCCCGGCAGCCGGATGCTGCACTCGGCGGCACCGGTCTTCGACGCCGCGTTCGGGGAGATCTTCGCCGCGCTCACCGGCGGGGGCCGCGTCGTCGTGTGCCCGCGCGACGATCTGCTCGACGCGCGCCGGCTCACCGACCTCGTCAACACCCAGGGCGTCACGCACACGTTCGGACCGGCCACCAACATCGCCCCGCTCGACCCGGCCGCCTGTCCCGGCCTCCGCTGCGTCATCTTCGGCGGCGAGGCCGTCCCGCCGCGGCTGGCCCAGCGGTGGCTGACGGCGGGCACGCGGGTGGTCAACGCGTACGGGCCGGCCGAGATCGCCGTGGCGTGCACCTGGTTCGACGCGTCGGCCGGGTGGGGTGGCGCGTACGTGCCGATCGGCTGGCCGATGCCGAACCGGCAGGTCCGCGTCGTCGACGCGAACCTCGACCTCATGCCGGCCGGGGTTCCCGGGGAGATCCTGATCGCCGGCTTCGGCGTCGCCGACGGCTACCTCAACCGCCCCGAACTGACCGCCCAGCGGTTCGTCACCGACCCGTACGGCGGCGGGCTCGCCTACCGCAGCGGCGACCTGGGGAGGTGGAACAGCGCCGGTGCGCTGGAGATCCTCGGCCGGATGGACCACCAGGTGAAGGTCAACGGCATCCGCATCGAGCTGGGCGAGATCGAGAGCATCCTCGCCCAGCACCCGGAGGTGGAGACCGCCGTCGTCGTCCGCCGCGAGGACCGGGGCATGGCCCGGCTCGTCGCGTACGTCACCGGGCGCGACGGCCGTACCCCGGGCACCGGCGATCTGCGCGACCACGCCGCGGCCCACCTGCCCGGCTACATGGTCCCCGCCGCCGTCGTCGTCCTCGACCGCTTCCCCCTCGGCGGCACCGGCAAGATCGACCGGAGTGCCCTTCCCGCACCCGGCGCCCAACGCCCCGACCTCGGCGTGCCGTACGTCGAGCCGGCCACCGAGGGCGAGCGCCTCGTCGCGGAGGTGTTCGCGAGCGTGCTCGGCATCGAGCGGGTCGGCGCCCGCGACAGCTTCTTCCACCTCGGCGGCACGTCGTTGCAGTCCGCCGCCGTCGCCGTCGCCCTCGACGAGGCCGCCGACGTGGTGGTGCCCGTCTCGCAGATCCACCGCACCCCCACCCCGCACGAGCTGGCCCGCTGGCTCGCCACCGCCCCCCGCCGTACGGACACCGGCTCGACCGCCGGACAGACCCGGCAGCGCCCGGGACCGGTCCCGCTCGCGCAGCAGGTGGCGAAGTGCCTGATGTCGCCGCTGGAGGTCGTCGTCCCGGTCACCTGGTGGATCGAGGGTGAACTGGACCTACGAGCCCTCATGGCCGCCCTCGGCGACATCCACCACCGCCACCAGGCCCTCCACGCCCGCTACCGGCGCACCGACCCACCAACCGCAATCATCCCACCCAACCCCGGCATGCCACAGCTACGGCTACTCGCCGACGCCGCCACCGAACACGACGCCCTCGACCAACTCGCCGACGCAGTACAACAACCCCTCGACTACACCCAGGGCCGCAACTGGCGCGCCGCCCTGATCCGAAACAAAACCACCAACCGAATCCTGCTCGGCATCGGCATCCACCACATCGCCTTCGACGGCTGGTCCTACGGACTACTCGTACGAGACCTCAGCCACGCCTACACCGCACGACACACCGGCCACACACCCACCTGGACCCACCCCGCACCCACACTGCACCAGTCCTACGACGAATACACCCGCCTCCGCAACGCCGCCGACCTGCAAACCCAACGAACCTACTGGCGCGAACAACTACGCGACCTACCCCGCCAAGGCGAAGGCCCGGCCACCGCGCCCCTGGAGCAGGCCCTCGCCTGGGGACCGAAGGCGGGCCACACCGTCACCGTCACCCCCGAGGTGCTCGACCGCTGGGACCGGGCCGCCCGCGACCAGCGCTTCAGCCGCTCCAGCTACTTCGTGGCGGCCTTCGCCTCGGCGCTGCGCGCCATCCACGGGCAGGACGACATCGCCCTGCTGATGGTGGTCGCCAAGCGCGGCAGCCGCGTCCTCGACTCCGCGTTCACCACCCGGCTCAACCTCAACTGCGTGCGGGTGCGCTTCGACGGGCCGCACGACGACAAGCTGGTCCTGCGGGTCGACGAGACGATCCGCGATCTCATGCGGGCCCAGGACGTTCCCTTCGCGGAGACCGCCGACGATCCCGCCGCCGGGCTCTCCGGCGAGGTGGTCGCGAGCCTGCCGACGTTCGTGTTCCAGGACAACGTGGTGGTGCCGCTGGAGCTGCCCGGCTGCCGGGCCGAAGAGGTCGTCGACCCGTACGCCCGGGAGGTGCCCAACGGGCTCACGGTCGAGGTGCTGCCCCGCGTCGACCATGCTCTCCTGCGCGTCACCATCCGCACCGACTACCTGCCGTACAGCTTCGCCGAGGAGCTGAACCACCACATGCTGCGCTTCCTCGAAGACGGGCCGGCGGGTACGCCCACCGCCGGCTGACCGTCCGCCCCTGCGTACCGGGCCGCTCGTCGCCGCGTGGCACGCGGCCCGTTGTCCCGAGAGTTCGTGGTTGTCCCTTCCGGCGCACCCCTCTGGGTGGCGCCGGCCCTGATCGGAGGCTGGCTCAATGTCTGTCGGAATCGTCGGTGCGCAGGCCACGGATGTCGCTGGGCCCGGCTTCGAGATCCTCGACCTGATGGGGGATCTGCGCCGGCCGGCCGCGTGGCCGGCCCGGGCGGCCTCCGCGTACCGGCGGGCCGACCTGCCCGTCCCGGCGGGGGCGCGCTCTCCCGGCCCGGTGCTGCTGGCCGGTCTGCTGGGGGTGCTGGCCCGGTACACCGGCCAGGCCGAGGTGGCGGTCGGCCTGTCGTCGGGCGGCGTGCTGCGGGTCGACGTCGCGGACGAGCCGGGCTTCGGCGAGCTGACGTCGCGGGTGGCCACGGCGCTGGCCGGACCGGTCGCGCGCAGCGCGGGCACGGCGGGGCCGGTGGTGGTCGGGCTGGTGGACGCCCCGGTGGCCGAGGTGGGGCCGGACGTGGTGGACGTGGACATCGTGGTGACCGTCGCGGGGGACGGGTCGGCGCTCCGGGTGGACTACGCCGCCGACGGCTTCTCGGCGGACTGGGTGCGGGGCCTGGTGGACCAGACCGTGTCGTTGCTGTCGGCCGGGGTCCGGGAACCCGGGGTGCCGCTGGGCGCGCTGCCGCTGCTGGGCGCGACCGAGCGCGAACGGCTGCTCGCGTGGGGCCGGGGCCCGGCCCGCCCGGTGCCGGGTGTGCCGCTGCACGAGCTGGTGCTCGAATGGGCGCGACGCACGCCGGACGCGGTGGCCGGCGTCGCCGCCGGGGAGGTGCTGACGTACGCGGAGCTGGCCCGTCGCTCGGGGGAGTTGGCCGCGCGGCTACGGTCGATGGGCGTACGGCCCGGGGACGTGGTGTCGCTGGCGCTGGACCGCAGCATGTGGACGCTCGTCGCCACCCTGGCGGTGCTGCGGGCGGGGGCGGCGTACACGCCGATGGACGTGTCCTGGCCGGCGGAGCGGATGCGGATGCTGCTGGCCGACCACGGCGCCCGGGTCGTCCTCACCGTCGGCGAGGTCGCCCCGCGTGTCCCCAGACCTGACGGCGTCCGGGTCGTCGCCCTCGATGCCGACTGGCCCATCGTGACGGCGGCCGAGGCGGCCGACCTGCCGGTGGTGGCACCGTCCCGGCCGGCGTTCGTGATCTACACGTCCGGCTCGACCGGGACACCGAAGGGTGTCGTGCTGACCCACGAGCACCTGACGAACTTCGTCAGCTGGATGCGGGAGGAGTGCGCGGTCGGGCCGGACAGCCGGATGCTCCATTCCTGTTCCCCGGTCTTCGACGTGGCCCTCGGCGAGATCTACACCGCGCTGACCTCCGGTGCCCGCGTCGTCGTCAGCTCCCGCGACGATCTGCTCGACGCCCGCCGGTTGACGGAGCTGATCGCCAAGGAGCAGGCCACCCACGCGTTCTGCCCACCCACGAACCTCGCCGCCGTCGATCCCGCCGACTGCCCCAGCCTGACGTGCGTGACCCTCGCCGGGGAACCCGTTCCGCCCCGCATGGCACACCGCTGGACGGCCGCCGGTGCCCGCCTGATCAACGCGTACGGGCCCGCGGAGGCATCCGTCGCCTGCACCTGGTACGACGCGTCGAAGGGCTGGCCCGGCGCGTACGTGCCCATCGGCCGCCCCATGCCCAACCGGCAGATCCGCGTCGTCGACGCCAATCTCGACCTCGTCCCCATGGGCGTCCCCGGCGAGATCCTCATCACCGGCGCCGGCGTCGCCGACGGCTACCTCAACCGTCCCGAACTGACCGCCCAGCGGTTCGTCACCGACCCGTACGGCGGCGGGACCGCCTACCGCACCGGCGACCTCGGCCGGTGGAACGCCGCCGGAGCGCTGGAGATCCTCGGCCGGATGGACCACCAGGTCAAGGTCAACGGCATCCGGATCGAACTCGGTGAGATCGAGGCGACTCTCGAACAACACCCGGACGTCGGCACCGCCGTCGTCACCCGTCGCGAGGACCAGGGCACCGCCCGGCTCGTCGGCTACGTCACCGGACGCGACGGTCGCGTCCCCGTCACCGCGGACCTGCGGGCACACGCCGCCGCGGTGCTCCCGCCCTACATGGTCCCCGCCGTGATCATGGTCCTGGACCGGTTCCCCACCGGCGGCACCGGCAAGATCGACCGGCGGGCGCTACCAGAACCGGGCTCGCGCCGTCCCGACCTCGACGTGCCGTACACCGAACCGGCCACCGACTCCGAACGCCTCGTCGCGGGGATCTTCGCGACGGTGCTCGGGCTGGACCGGGTCGGGGCACTCGACGGG
>NZ_JBMVFV010000122.1:0-11779 GCF_049538395.1 Micromonospora sp. AB353
TGCCGCCCAGGTCGCCGGTGCCGGTGCCCCGCCCGGCCCGCTTCGCCGCGCGCAACGCGTCCCGCGCCTTCGCCAGGCGGTCCCGGGCCGACGGCGAGTCGATCACCGCGAGCACCTGCCCCCGGGTCACCCGCTGGCCCGGCTGCACCCGCAGGCGGGTGAGCGTGCCGTCGGCGGGCGCGGTGAGGGTGGCCGCGGCGCGCGCGGTCACGGTGGCCGGGGCGTCGATCACCTCGCTCACCGGCGCGCGGCCCACCTCGGCGACTGTCACCGCCGGAGCGTCGTCGCCGCAGGACGCGGCGGTCGTGCCGGTCAGCGCGACGACGGCGAGCACCGCGGTGACGAGACGGGGGCGGCGGGCCGCGGGCAGCCGCGGCGAGGGAGTGCGGGCCACCCGGCCCATGCTACGACCCGTCGACAGGTGTCGACGTTCAGCCGACGACGGCCCGCACGTAGGCCACACAGTCGTCGTGCAGCATCGACCACGTGTCGCCGAACACCTCGTCGGCGGCCTGCTCCGAGGTCCGGCCCTGGTGCACGACGGCCCGGTAGAAGTCCAGCATCCGCTGCTCGCCGTACCTGTCGACCAGATGGCGTACGGCCAGGTAGCCGACGCCGTACGCGCCGCCGACCCGGTCGTCGCTCGCGTCGTCGGCCGGCGCGACCTCGTCCAGCCGCCCGGACCAGCCGCCGCGTACCAGGTTCCGCACCTCGGTCAGGCCGTCGTAGCGGTGCACCGGCTGGCCGTCGGCACCGGCGTACTCGGCCAGCCCCTCCACCAGCCACCAGTCCGCGCGGTCGGCGTAGCCCCGGTCGGGCAGCGACGCGGCGTGGGTCAGCTCGTGCCGGAGCAGGTCGTCGAGGCCGGCCGGGGTGACGATCTGGGCGTTCAGCACGACGTCGTGACGTCCACCGCCGACACCCACCGCGTAGCCGGCCGTCCACTTCGGCCGCCCGCCGCCGTACCAGCGCTGCCACTCGCCCTTCCCGGCGTAGTAGACGAGATACCGGTCCGGCGGCCGGCCGCCGATCGCGTACCGGTCCGCGGCCCGGGCGGCGGTCTCCGCCTGGGCGAGCAGGCCGGGCAGCCTGCGCCGCTGGGCCGGCGTGGTGGCCACCACCACCCGCTTGCCGACCGTCACGGCCAGGTCGTTCGCCTGCCACGGCCGTACCCCGGCCGGGTCCGCCTCGGACGGTTCCAGCGCCGTCAGCCGGGGTTCCTCCCCCGCCAGCCGCCAGCGCGCGCCCAGCTCCACGGTGCTCGGCGCACAGTCCGGCACCACGAAGCAGTAGCCCACAGTCACCGTCTGCCGCCACTCCCCCGGCCGCCCCTCGACGGCCTCCGGCACCCCGTCGGCCGCCGGCCGCCACACGGTGACCCGCAGCGCCCGCAGGGCCGCGTACCGGCGGCTCAGCGCCGGCCGGGCCGCCGGCTCGGCGACCGCGAGGAAGCCGGCCCGGTCCGCGCCGACCAGCGCGACGGCCTGCCGGTCCAGCAGCGCGAGCATCCGCTCGCCGAGCCGCCGCTGCGCCGCCGTGCCCGGGTCGTCCTTCGCGGCCGGCCGCCCGGCCGCGTCGGGCGCCGACTCCCGCAGGAGTACGCCGGGCACCGCGCCCGCCACCAGGCCGAGCGCGAGTCCGAGCGCGGTCCAGAGCAGCCACCGCCGCCGTTGCCGCACCGTCCGCGTCCGCGCCGGGTCCGGCTGCGCCAGGGGTACGGGGTACGGCAACGACGCCGCGTCCGGTGCGGATGCCGGTGCCGGTGCCGGTGCCGGTGCCGGTGCGATGGTGTCGACGGCGGCGGCAGTGGCGGCGTTTTCGGCGCGGGTGTCGTCAGCGCTCGCGTCGGCGGCGGCGCTGACGTCGGCGGCGCTCGCGTCGGCGGACCGGTCGTCGGCGGCGCTGGTTTCGGCGGCGCTGACGTCAGCGGTGCTCGCGTCGGCGCGGTCGGGGCCGGCGCTGACGTCGGTGGCGCTCGTGTCGGCGGTGCCCGCCTTGTCGGCGGCGTCGACGGTGGGGCGAGGCTCGTCGCTGTCCGCCGTCCGGCCGGGAGGCTGCTCGTCGCCGTCGGTCACCGGCGAAGGGTACGACCAATCGGGCGTTCCGGGAAAGAGTCCCGCCGTGTTCCGCCTCGCCCCGAGATCTTGGTACGAAAGCGCCCTGATAGGGACCGGTTCGTACCAAGATCTCTCAGATCGGGCTGCCGGTCAGCGTCAACGCGGTCTTGTCGGCCGCCCAGAGGGCCACCAGGGCCGCTCCGGGGGCTGCGTGGCCGGCCAAGGTCAACAGGACGCCGCCGGTCAGGAAGCAGGCGGCCTGGACGGCGAGCTTGGCCGGGTCGGGCAGCGTCACTGTGGCACGCGGCGAGCAGAACAGTCCCCACACCACGGCGATCACCAGCGGGGCGCCGAGTCCGGCGAGCAGGCGCAGCGGCCAGCCGGCGTCGAGCGTGAAGCCCCAGTAGCCGGCCGAGCCCAGCAGGACCAGTTCCAGCAGGAAGATCACGCCGAGCAGCAGGGCCTTCATCGGTTCTCCCAGGAGAGGTAGGCGCGGTCCAGGCCGGCGATCAGCTCGCCGAAGGAACGGTCGGTGTCGCGGGGCAGCCCGAATCCACCCGCCGCCTCCAGGGCGACGAAGCCGTGCACGGCGGCCCGGAACATCCGGATGGCGTCGGTGGCGGCGTCGCCGTCGAGGCCGTACCCGAGCAGGATGGCGCGGACCGCGCCGACCGCGCGCTGCCCGGCGGCCAGGTGGTCGGGGTCGGCCGGGTCGGGTGCCCGCTGGGCGGCCGGGTAGCGGCCGGGGTGCTGCCGCGCGTACTCCCGGTAGGCGGCGGCGACGGCGCGCAACGCGTCGCCGCCGGAGCGACCCGCGGCGGCGGCCGTGAGCACGTCGGCGATCTCGGCGGTGGCGAGCACGGCGAGCTTCTGGTGCAGCGCGTCCGCGCCCCGGACGTGCTTGTAGAGGCTCGGCAGCGCGACACCGAGCCGGGCGGCGAGCGCGGCCAGGGTCAGCTTCTCGTAGCCGACGTCGTCGGCGAGCGCGGCGGCCTCCCGCACGACAGTCGCCGGGGTCAGACCGGCCCTAGGCACGCGCGGTCACCGCCAGGAACTCGACCAGGTCGGCGGCGGTGACGTCGGGCTGGTCGGCGTGCGGGTAGTGCCCGGAGTCGGCGACCATCCGGGCCTCGGCCACGGCGAACAGCCGGCGCGCGGCCCGCGCCTCGGCGCCCGGGTCAGGGAAGTCCGGGTCCTTCGTGCCCATCAGCACCAGCACCGGCCGGCGCACCTCGGGCGCCCGGGCGGTCCAGTGCGGGTCGGCCGGGGCGATCACGCCGCGCACCGCGGCCATCCGGCCGCGCAGCTTGGCGACCAGCTCCTTGCGGTACGCGGCGTCGTCCGCCGGCCGCCCGCAGGGGAACAGCGTGCGGTGGAACAGCCCGAACAGCCGAGGGCTGCGCAGCACTGCCGCCTGCGCCACCCGCATCAGCGGGTTCGGCTTCGGCGTGCCGACGAACGGGCTGACCTGCACGATGCCGCTGACCAGGTCGGGCGCCTCGGCGGCGGCGAAGACGACCGCGGCGGCGCTGGACGAGCTGCCGACCAGGGTGGCCGGCTCACTGCCGAGCGCCCGCACCACGGCGAGCAGGTCACCGCCGACGTGCTCGGGGGCGTACGTGGGCCAGTGCGGGCTGGAGTCGCCGTGCCCGCGGACGTCGACCGAGGCGACCCGGTAGCCAGCCGCGACGAGCCGGGGCGTCAGGTGCCGGAAGGCGGCCCGGTTCTCCCCCATGCCGTGCGCGAGGACCACGAGCGGTCCCGACCCGTGCACCTCGTACGTGATCGTGCCGCCGTCCCGCACCACTCGGCTAACTGTCATAGCCGAGAAGCTAATTATATTAGCCAAGCTCGTCAAGCTTGACCTCAACCCGAGGTGAGGTCGCACGATCCCGAGCATGCCGATCACCGCCGACTCGCACGTACGCCTCGCCCGCCCGAGCCGCGACCTCGCCGCCGCCGAACGGTTCTGGACGCAGGGGCTCGGCCTGGACGTGCTCTACCGGAGCGAGGGCGGCCACGCGGACGAGCACGACCTGGTGATGCTCGGCCTGCCCGGGGCCGGCTGGCACCTGGAACTGGTCGGCGGCGCGACGCTCACGGTCGAGCCGCGTCCCACCGGCGAGGACCTGTTCGTGCTCTACCTCGACGGCCCGGCCGACGACGACCTGGTCCCGAGACTGGAACGGGCCGGCGGGACCAGGGTCTCCGCCGGCCCGTACTGGGACAGGTGGGGTGTCACGTTCGCCGACCCGGACGGCTACCGCCTCGTGCTGTGCACCCGGGCCTGGTCGAACGACTGACTCACTTCTTCGACAGCACCGCGCGGCCGAAGAACGCCAGGTTGGCCGGGCGCTCCGCGAGCCGCCGCATCAGGTAGCCGTACCACTGGTCGCCGTAGGGGACGTACGTCCGCACCGTGTAACCCTCGCCGACCAGGCGCTGCTGCTCCTCCGGGCGGATGCCGTAGAGCATCTGGAACTCGAACCGGCCCGGGTCGCGGTCGAACCAGCGCGCCCGGTCCTCGCCGATCGCGATCAGGCGCGGGTCGTGCGTGGCGAGCATCGGGTAGCCGTCGCCGGACATCAGCACGTTCATGCAGCGCACGTACGACTTGTCCACCTCGCGGGCGGACTGGTACGCCACCGATTCCGGCTCCTTGTACGCGCCCTTGCACAGCCGCACCCGCGACCCCGCCGAGGCCAGCTCCCGGCAGTCCGACTCGGTCCGCCGCAGGTACGCCTGGAGCACCGCACCAGTACCCGGGTGGTCCTTGCGGAGCTTCGCCAGGATGTCCAGCGTCGAGTCGGTGGTGGTGTGGTCCTCCATGTCGAGCGTGACGGTGGTGCCCGCCGCGTCGGCCGCCGCGCAGATCGCCCGCGCGTTGTCGTACGCGAGCTGCTCGTCGAACATCTGGCCCAGCGCGGACAGCTTCACGCTGACCTCGGCGGCCGGGGTGAGCCCGGCGGCGGCGAGGCGGCTCAGCAGCGTGAGGTACTCGTCCCGGGTGGCGTTCGCCTGCTCCGGGGTGGTGGTGTCCTCGCCCAGGTAGTCGAGGGTGACCGCTTGGCCGTCGGCGACCAGCTCGCGGGTTGCGCGCAGCGCGTCGTCGGTGGCGGCGCCGGCGACGAACCGGCGGACGACGTCCCGGGTGAACGGGGCCGTCGCGACGAGCCGCTCCACCTGGGAAGACCGGGAGGCGGCGAGGATGACGGAACGGAGCATGAGCCGAGCGTAACGCTCACCACCGGGCCCTCGCCGGGTGCGTCCGAGGCCCGCCCCTCCCGTCCTCCAGCCCGGCCCGGGCACCCCCGGCTGGCGGGGATCGGCTACAACGTTCACGTGGATCGACGACACCCCCGGCGCCGGCTCCGCTCGGCCTCCGTGCAGCTCGGCGCGCTGACCGCGCTGGCCCTCGCGCTCTCCGGCTGCAACAACGGTTACGACGACGACGATGACGACTGCGCGCTCGGACCGGCCGGCGGAGGCGGCGACACCGTCGCGGTCGCCCTGCTCGTGCCCGCGCCGGCCACCGCCACGCGCGGCGAACCGGCCCCGACCGCCGCGCTGCCCGAGCGCGGCGGGTTCGGCACCCACCTCGCCTCCTGCGGCGGCTGACGTGCGCCGCGAGGCGAGCACGCCGCGCCCCGGCTGGGACGAGACCATCCGGGCCCAGGGCCTGGTGTACGTGGACACCGAGCTGCCCGACGGCGAGATCATGTCGTACTGGGACGAGACGGCCGCGTACTCGTTCACGCTCGACGAGGTGCTCCGGTTGGAGGAGGCCACGGAGGAGCTGCACCGGATGTCGGTGGCCGCCGCCGAGCACGTGGTGGCCCGCCGCCGGTACGCCGAGTTCGGCATCCCCGAGTGGGCCGCCGAGGCGGTCGCCCGTTCGCTGCGGGAGTCCCCGCCGACGCTCTACGGCCGGTTCGACCTCTGGTACGACGGCAGCGGGCCGCCGAAGATGCTGGAGTACAACGCCGACACCCCGACCGCGCTGGTCGAGGCGAGCATCGTGCAGTGGTACTGGCTGGAGCACACCCGCCCGGACGCGGACCAGTGGAACAGCCTGCACGAACGGCTGGTCGGCGCCTGGGCCAAGATCGGCGCCGGGCTGCACGAGCCGCGTGCGCACGTGCTCTGGTCCTCCGAGGAGGAGTCGGGCGAGGACCAGATCACCGCCGGCTACCTGGCCGAGACGGCCCGCCAGGCCGGGCTGGACGTGACGCTCATGCCGATCCAGCGGGTCGGCTGGGACGGGCGGCGCTTCGTCGACGCCGACGACCGGCCGATCACCACCTGCTTCAAGCTCTACCCCTGGGAGTGGATGCTGGCCGAGCCGTACGGGCGGCCGGCGCTCGACCCGGGCACCCCCACCACCTGGATCGAACCGGCGTGGAAGCTGCTGCTGTCGAACAAGGCGCTGCTGGCAGTGCTCTGGGAGATGTACCCGGGGCACGACTACCTGCTGCCCGCGTACCTGGACTCGCCGCGCGGCATGACCGATTACGTGGCCAAGCCGCTGCTCGGCCGCGAGGGCGGCTCGGTACGCATCGTGACCGGCGACACGGAGATCACCAACCCGGGGATCTACGGCGACGAGGGCTTCTGCTTCCAGGAGTTCCGCGCGTTGCCCGAGTTCGAGGGCAACCGGACGGTGCTCGGCAGCTGGATCGTGGACGGCGATTCGGCAGGCGCCGGGGTCCGCGAGAGCGAGAGCCTCATCACTGACGGTTACGCGCGGTTCCTGCCCCACTACATCGACGCACCGCGTGTGCTCTGAGTCGTCTACCGTTGGTGTCGTGAACTTCGACGCGTACGCCCGGACCGGGGTCGAGCTCGTCAACGCCCGGCTGGACGACCTGGACGGCCTGCGGGCCGTCTTCTCGGACGAGCAGGGCTGGATGCGCGACGAGGTCGCGGAACGGGACCTGGCGATCTTCCGGCGGGCGCAGAAGCGCCTCCGGGACGTCTTCGAGTACGGCACCTCGGGCCGGGACAACGAAGCGGTGGCGGAGTTGAACGCGCTGCTGGAGGCGTTCCCGGTGCAGCCGCGCATCTCCGGGCACGACTCCTCCGACTGGCACATGCACGTGACCAGCCGGGGCGCTTCGGTCTCGTCGGAATACCTGGCCGGCGCGGTCTGGGGCCTGTCGGTGTGGCTGTGCGAGTACGGCAGCGCCCGCTTCGGGGTCTGCGCCGACGACCGCTGCGGCAACGTCTACCTGGACACCTCGTCCAACTGCTGCCGGCGGTTCTGCTCCGAGCGCTGCGCCACCCGCTCCCACGTGGCAGCGCATCGGGCCCGCAAGCGCGCCGCGGTCGGTGAGCAGACCGTCCCGGCACAGCCGCTGTCCCCGGTGAGCTGACCTCCGGCGCACTCCCCGGCCCTCGGGCCGACGTGCGCCGCCGCATCCGCAGGCGGCGCCCCAGCCGTGCGCGAGCGGCCGGGGCGGCGCGTGCCGGTCAGACGTCGACCGGGGAGGGCGCGGTCAGGTTGGCCCGGGCGAACTCCAGCGACTCCCGCAGGTCCGCCTCGCGGACCGCGCGGCTCTTCGCACCCCGGGTCGTCACCTCCACCGCCACCGAGCCGGTGAACCCCCGTCCGGCCAGCGAGCGCAGCATCTCCGCGCAGGGCTGCCCGCCGCGGCCGGGCACCAGGTGCTCGTCGCGCCCCTCGCCGGTGCCGTCGCCCAGGTGCACGTGCGCCAGCCCGGAACCCATCCGGTCGGCCATCGCCATCGCGTCGGTGTGCGAGGCCGCGCAGTGCGACAGATCCAGCGTGTACGAGGCGTACCCGATCTCGGTCGGATCCCAGCCCGGCGCGTACGGGACGAACTGCCGCCCGGCCATCCGCACCGGGTACATGTTCTCCACCCCGAAGTGCAGGCCGCCGAACTGCCCGGCGATCGTGTCGAGCCCGTCGGCGAAGGTGCGCGCGTAGTCACGCTGCCAGGTGAACGGCGGGTGCACCACGACGGTGGGCGCCTCCAGCGTCTCGGCCAGCTCGGCCGCCTTCCGCAGCCGCTCCCACGGGTCGGGGCTCCACACCCGCTGGGTGACGAGCAGGCACGGGGCGTGGACCGACAGCACCGGGACGCCGTAGTGCTCGGCGAGGCCGCGCAGCGCGCCCGCGTCCTGGCTGACCGGGTCGGTCCAGACCATCACCTCGATGCCGTCGTAGCCGAGCTCGGCGGCGAGCTGGAACGCCGCCGCGGTCCGTTCGGGGAAGACCGAGGACGTGGACAGGAGCACCGGAACGCGGTAAGTCACGCCTTCGAGGGTATCCCCAACCGCCAGCGAGCATCGGGACGAGCAACCGCAAAGCAACCCAGAGCGCTCGTACGGTCACATCGGCGCGAGCTGATCCAGCCGGCGCAGGATGACGCCCTCCCGCAGCGCCCACGGGCAGATGTCCACGCAGTCCACGTCGAGGCGGCGCATCACCGCCTCCGCCACCACCGCGCCGGCGAGGAGCTGGTGCGCCCGCTGCGCGCTGACCCCCTCCAGCTCGGGCAGCTGGGCCGGCGGGATGTGCCGCACGAACCCCAGCACCTGCCGCAGCCCGGTCCGGGTCAGGCTGCGACGCGCCCACAGACCCGCACCCGAGGGCGCGGCCCCGGCCAGCCGGGCCAGCGTGCGGAACGTCTTCGAGGTGGCGACCGGACGCTCCCAGCCCACCGCCGTCAACTGCTCCACCACCGGGTCGAGCTGCGCGTCCACGTACGCCCGCAGTTCCTCCACGGCCTCGGCCGACGGCGGCGCCGTGCCGGCCGGATCCACGGCGAGCCGCTCCCGGCTGAGCCGCCCCGCGCCGAGCGGCAGCGAGATCGCCACATCCGGGTGCTCGTCGATGCCGGCGGCCAGCTCCAGCGAGCCACCGCCGATGTCCATCGCCAGCAGCCGCCCGGCGGACCAGCCGAACCACCGCCGCACCGCCAGGAACGTCATCCGCGCCTCGTCCGCGCCGGAGAGCACCTCCAGGCGTACGCCCGTCTCGTCGCGGACGCGCGCCAGCACGTCGGCGGCGTTCGTGGCGTCGCGGACCGCACTCGTCGCGAACGCCAGCAGATCCTCGGCGCCCAGCCCGTCAGCCGCCGCCCGGGCCATGCCGACCGCCTTGACCAGGCCGTCCGCGCCGCCGTCGGTGAGCGCGCCGTCCGGCCCGATCTGCTCGGCCAGCCGCAGCACCACCTTCTCCGAGTGCGCCGGCCAGGGATGCGCGCCGTGGTGGGCGTCGACCACCAGCAGGTGCACCGTGTTGGAACCGACGTCGAGGACACCCAGTCGCATGGGGAAGACACTAGGGCCAACACGTTTCGTCGGCTCGGCGGCCGGGCGGGGTCACCGCGCGTACGCTGGTCCGAGTGACAGGGCAGATCGAGCTTCACGTGCTGGTGGACGACCCCGAGGACCCGCGCAGCCGCGAGGTCGGGCTGGACTTCCCACGGGAGTGGATCGAGTTCGTCGACCCGGCCGACGCGAAGCACGTCGTCCGCGCCGACCTGACCTGGCTGCTGTCCCGCTGGACGTGCATCTTCGGCAAGGGCTGCCACGGCATCGTCGCCGGGCGGGCCGCCGACGGGTGCTGCTCGCACGGCGCGTTCTTCACCGACTCCGACGACGAGAAGCGCGTCCGGGCGGCGGTGAAGCGACTGACGCCGGAGACGTGGCAGCACTTCCGGCGCGGGTTCAAGAACTGGACCGAGAACGACACCGTCGACGGCAAGACGCCGGCCCGGCGTACCGCCACCCGCGACGTGGACGCACCGTGCGTGTTCCTCAACGACGCCGACTTCGCCGGTGGGGGCGGCTGCGCGCTGCACGCCCAGGCACTGCGCGACGGGGTGCACCCGCTGGAATACAAGCCGGACGTCTGCTGGCAGTTGCCGGTACGCCGCGACCAGGAGTGGCACAAGCGGCCGGACAACACGAAGGTGCTGATCTCCACGCTGGCCGAGTTCGACAGGCGCGGCTGGGGCGCGGGCGGGCACGACCTCGACTGGTGGTGCACGTCCTCCACCGACGCGCACGTCGGCGCCGAGCCGATGTACGTCTCGTACGGGCCGGAGCTGACCGCGCTGATCGGCGCGCCCGCGTACGCGAAGCTGGCCGAGCTCTGTGCCGCCCGGCAGCGCCAGGGTCAGATCGCCCCACACCCCGCAAGCGAGTAAGGAAGGGCCCCCTTTTAACACCTCCGGTAGAGGAAGGGCCCCCTTTTAACGCTCCCGCAGCGCCGCGTCGACCAGGGCGCGGGCGCTCCGCTTCGCCGCGTCGGCGACCGCCGGGTCGCCGTCGAGCACCCCGGCGGCCAGGCCACCGTCGAGCAGCAGGGTGAGCTGGCGGGCTAGCGACTCCGGTTCGGCCGCCCCGGCCTGCCGGGCCAGGTCGGTCACCCAGGCCCGTACCGCGTTCTTGTGCGCGACGGTACGGGCGTGCACCGGGCTGCCGGCCGCTGACTCGGCCGCGGTGTTGATGAACGCACAGCCGTGGTAGCCCTCGCGACGACAGGCCCCGCCGAGCGCGTCGAACATCCCGACGAGCTGCGCCCGCGCGTCGTCGCCGGCCGCCGCGGCCGCCGCCCGCAGTGCGCCGGACCAGGCCTGGTCGACCTTGTCCAGGTACGCCAGGACCAGGTCGTCCTTGCGCGGGAAGTGCTTGTAGAGCGTGGCCTTGGCGACGCCCGACTCGGCGATCACCGTGTCCACCCCAACGCCCCGCGGTCCGTACGCATAGAACAGCCGGAACGCGGTGTCCAGGATGCGGTCCCGGGCGGTGCCGGCGGGCGTGCGGGCCATTGTTCCTCCTCAGTCGCTCGGCGAAGTCTACAGACAGGTACGTCTCCTCACCCTTCAACTAGACAGACCTGTCTGTTAGTCTCGGTCCCATTGAGCGTGGCATCCGTGGTCGCGCCGTTGACCGAAGGACGGATTCGACATGCGCATCGCCATACTGGGCACCGGCATGGTGGGACGGGCCATCGCCGCTCGCGTGGCCGAGCTGGGACACGAGGTCGTCGTCGGCACCAGGGACGTCGCCGCCACCCGGGCCGGCGACTGGGGCGACTGGGCCGCCGACCATCCTGGCGTCACCCTGGCCGGGCACGCCGACGCCACCGCCGAGGCCGACCTGGTGGTGAATGCGACCAGCGGCGACGGATCCCTCCCCGCGCTCGACGCGGCGGGCGCGGAGAACCTGGCCGGCAAGGTCCTGCTCGACATCGCCAACCCGCTCGACTTCAGCAAGGGTTTTCCGCCCACCCTGTCGGTGCTCAACGACGACTCGCTCGGCGAGCGGATTCAGCGGGCGTTTCCCCGCACCAGGGTGGTGAAGGCGCTGAACACGCTCACCGCCGACCTGATGACGCACCCGCTACAGCTCGCCGACGGTGACCACAGCGTCTTCGTCTCCGGCAACGATGCCGAGGCGAAGAAGGTGGTCGTCGACCTGCTCACCAGCTTCGGTCACTCCGACGTGATCGACCTGGGCGACATCACCACCGCCCGGGGCACCGAGATGCTGCTGCCGATCTGGCTGCGCCTCTACGGCCGGCTGGGCACTCCCCTGTTCAACGTCAAGGTCGTGCGCTGAGAACGCGTGAAGGCCGGCACCCTCGTCGGGGTGCCGGCCTTCACTGCGGGTGTTACTTGTTCCAGTGCTGGGCGACGAGGTCGGCGGCCTGCTGCTCCCACTGGGCGTAGTGGTCCGGGTAGGCCGAC
>NZ_JBMVFV010000123.1:0-11582 GCF_049538395.1 Micromonospora sp. AB353
GGTCGCGGCGGCGGCGCGTTCCGAACCGGCCCGGGTGGGCGGGTTGGACTCGATGAGCATCGCCGGCACGATCAGCGCGAGCGCCGCGCCGACCGCCACGGTCCGCCGGCCGCCGGGCACCAGCGCGGTGACGCGGGCCTGGGCGGGGGTGAGCACGGCGGGGCGTTCGGGCCGCGCCGCGGTGTGCTCCGCGATCAACTCGTCCAGCTCGGCCACCACCGCGGCGCGCTGCTCGATCGCGTCGGCGAACGCCAGCGTGAGCGTGAACCGGAAGTCGGCCGCCGCGCCGGTGGGCAGCAGCAACCCGGAGGTACGCCGCCGGTCCAGCACCTGGATCAGGGTGACCGGCGCGCCGGGGTCGTGGGACAGGCCGGTCATCCGTCCGTACGCCCAGTCGCGCCGGCCGCGTCCGCCGAGCAGCACGAGGCGCCGGTTGGTGAGCACGGCGAGCCCGGCGTCGACCACCTTGACGCCCTCGGGGCGGCGGGGGCGCAGCGCCGGCGGGTCGGGGTCGACTGTCAGTTCGGGGGCCGGCAGCACGGCGGTGTGCCGGACCTCGACCAGTTGCGCGGCCGGGAGCGTCCAGAAGACCACCTCGCCGGGGGCCAGCTCCATCGGCAGGCCGACGCCCGCCTGGGCCGAGCCGTGGAAGGACACCGCGAGCGTACGCAGGCGGCGCAGCTCGTCGTCGCGGCGTCGCCACGCCTCGTCGGCGGCGCGGAAGGCCCGCTGCCGACGCTCGTTCTGCCGGTGCGCCCACCGGTACCGCCATGTGGAACCCGTCGAATCAGTCTTCGCCACGCCGACTCCTCCGCCGCGCGAGCCCACCAATCGGGGTGTCATTCATGTCAACGACGCGGGATGGGTACCAAGACACGCGAAAGTCGCCAATTAGACCGATCGGCTGATTGACCTACACAATCGGCGGAAACTCTCGCGTCGATTCACGTTCCGTGGCACCGGCTCCCGGCGGTCCCGCTTCGTCATGCGCGCGCGTGGACACGTCGGTAACGTCAGCCGCAACGGCGGGGCGGCGCGCGGCCCCCGGGCGGCGAGGAGGTGCACCGGTGGGCGACCCGGCCGTGGTGGTGGGAGTGGACATCGGCACCACCAGTTCCAAGGCCGTCGCGTTCGACACCACCGGCCGGCAACTGGCCAGCCACTCGATCGGCTACCCGCTGGAGGAACCGAACCCGGGCTGGGCCGAGCAGGATCCGGACCTCATCTATCAAGCCGTGCTCGGCGTGATCCGCGCGGTCGTGGACGAGCTGCGCGTACCGGTGGCCGGCCTGTCGTTCAGCACCGCCATGCACAGCCTGATCGGGCTGGACGCCGACGGCACCCCGCTGACCCCGTCGATCACCTGGGCCGACTCCCGCGCGAGCGCGCAGGCCGAACGCCTGCGGGCCGCGCCGTCCGGGCTCGCCCTGCACCGGCGCACCGGCACCCCCGTCCACCCGATGGCGCCGCTGCCCAAGCTGGTGTGGTTCGCCGAGCAGGAACCGAAACTGCACGAGCGGGTCGCGCACTGGGTCGGCATCAAGGATCTGGTGCTGCGGCGACTCGCCGACGCGCTCGTCACCGACCACTCGGTCGCGTCCGCCACCGGCCTGATGGACATCCACCGGCTGGCCTGGGACACCGAGGCGCTGCGCATCGCCGGCATCACCGAGGAACAGCTCCCCCAGCTCGTCCCCACCACCCACGTGCTGCCCGGGCTCACCCCCGAGGCGGCCCACGCCACCGGGCTGCCGGTGGACACCCCGCTGGTGGTGGGCGCCGGGGACGGGCCGCTGGCGAACCTCGGCCTCGGCGCGGTCCGCCCCGGCGTGGTGGCCTGCTCGATCGGCACCAGCGGCGCGATGCGGGTGATGGTGGAACGCCCCGGCGTGGACCCGCTCGGCGGCGTGTTCTGCTACGCGCTCACCGAGGACCGCTGGGTGGTCGGGGGCGCCATCAACAACGGCGGGATCGTCCTCCAGTGGGCGAACGACGCGCTCGCTCCCGAGCTGGGCGAGCACGCCGAGGAGGAGCTGCTCGACCTGGCCGCCACCGCGCCGGTCGGCTCCGGCGGGCTGATCATGCTGCCGTACCTGCTGAGCGAGCGGGCGCCGCACTGGAGCGCGCTGCCCCGCGGCGCGTACGTGGGGCTGACCCACGGCCACGGCCGGCCGCACCTGGTCCGGGCCGCGCTGGAGGGCGTCTGCCAGCAGCTCGCCCTGGTCCTCGCCTCGGTCCGGGCCGCCGGGAACGAGGTACGCGAGGTCCGTGCCAGCGGCGGCTTCGCCCGCAGCGCGCTGTGGCGGCAGATCCTCGCCGACGCGCTCGGCATGCCGGTGCGGTTCCCCGCCGGGCACGAGGGGTCCGGCTTCGGCGCGGCGCTGCTCGGCATGCAGGCGCTCGGCCTCATCGAATCGATCGAGGTCGCCGCCGACCTGGTCCGGATCGAGGAGACGGTCCGCCCGGACCCCGCCTCCGCCGCCACGTACGCGGCGCTGCTCCCCCTCTTCTCCGAGCTGTACGACGCCCTCGTACCCACGTTCGCGTCGCTGCGGCGGATGGCACCGAGCCTGCCGCCGGAACCACCACCCACCGCACCACCCCGCTGACCGACCGAAGGGCGTGATAGCCGTGGTCACACTGCTCGCCGCACCCGCGGAACCGCTCACGAACGCCGGTGACACCCAGCTCGTCCTCGCGGCCCTGCTCGGCATCGCCGCGGTGGTGCTGCTCATCGCGTGGGGGAAGGTGCACCCGTTCCTCGCGCTGATCCTCGGCGCGGCGGTCCTCGGCGTGGTCGCCGCCGTACCCGTCGACAAGATCGTCACGTCGTTCAGCGGCGGCGTCGGCTCCACCGTCGGCGGGGTGGGTCTGCTGATCGCGCTCGGCGCGATGATCGGCGGCCTGCTGGCCGAGTCCGGCGGCGCGGACGGCATCGTGGAACGGGTGGTCGGCCGGGTCTCCGGGACCGCGCTGCCCTGGGCGATGGCCGGTGTGGCCGCGCTCATCGGCCTGCCGCTGTTCTTCGAGGTCGGCGTGGTCCTGCTGGTGCCGATCGTGCTGCTCGTCTCGCTGCGGGTGAACGTGCCGCTGATGAAGATCGGCATTCCCGCGCTCGCCGGCCTGTCGGTGCTGCACGGCCTGGTGCCGCCGCACCCCGGCCCGCTGGTGGCGATCGACGCGCTCGGCGCCAACCTGGGTCAGACGCTCGCCCTGGGCCTGCTGGTGGCGATCCCCACGGTGATCATCGCCGGTCCGGTCTTCGGCAACATCATCGCTCGGTACGTGCCGGCCACCGCACCGGCCGAGCTGCTGCCGACCCGGCGCGACACCGACGACCGCAGCCCCACCCGGCCCGGTGACGGACGGCTCGACGCCGACGGCGACCTGGTCACCGAGGACGACCTGGTCAACCCGGGCACCGGACGGCCCGGCGGCGCGATCGACGAGCCGGCCGGACGGCGCTCGCGCCGCGCTCCGGCGCTCTGGGCGGCGGTGGTGACCGTGCTGCTGCCGGTGGTGCTGATGCTGCTGCGGGCGATCGGCGAGCTGACCCTCGGCGAGGACACCACCGGCCGCAAGGCGCTGGACATCGTCGGCACCCCGATCATCGCCCTGCTCGCAGGCGTCATCTTCGCCATGATCTTCCTGGGCTACCGGTCCGGCTTCAGCCGTACCCAGGTCTCCGGTTTCCTCGGCGGCTCGCTGCCGCCGATCGCCGGCATCCTGCTGATCGTCGCCGCCGGTGGCGGCTTCAAGCAGGTGCTCGTCGACGCCGGCGTGGGCGACCTGGTCGCGAACGCCGCCGACGGCGCGAACCTGTCGCCACTGCTGCTCGGCTGGCTGGTGGCGGTCGGCATCCGGGTCGCCACCGGCTCGGCCACCGTCGCCACCATCACCGCCGCCGGCATCGTCGCGCCGCTGGCCGACACGCTCGCCGGCCCCGAGGTGGCGTTGCTGGCGCTGGCCATCGGCTGCGGGTCGCTGTTCTTCTCCCACGTCAACGACGCCGGCTTCTGGCTGGTGAAGGAGTACTTCGGGTTGACCGTCGGGCAGACCATCAAGAGCTGGTCGGTGATGGAGACCATCATCTCGGTGGTCGGCTTCCTCGGCGTCCTGCTGCTCGACGTCTTCGTCTAGCGACGGTCAGGGAGCCTCGACGCCGGAGATGCGGAACTTGTGCACCTCGGCGCCGAGGATCTCCGTCACCTGCTCGGCCTCCGGGCCGGAACCCCGGAACGCCAGCAACTGCTCGTCGGACTCCCACCGCTCGTAGACGTTGATCCGGCCCGGCTCGACCAGGTCGGCGCTGACCGCGAAGTCCACGCAGCCGGGCGCGGCCCGGGCCGCGCGGACGGCGGCCTCGCAGGACGCCAGGTAGGCGTCCCGCCGGGCCGGATCGACGTAGAGGGTGCCGGCGACGATGAGCATGCCGGCCATCCTGCCACGGACCCCCGTCAGGACCGGGTGATCGCGTTGGCGTGGATCGCCTCGTTCAGGTAAGCGGCCATCCCGGGCCGCAGCGCCTCGAAGTACGCGGTGAACCGCGGGTCCGCCACGTACATGTCGGCCAGGCCGGTGTGGATCTCGTACGAGCAGTCGTACCACCACTTCGTGATGAGCTGCCGGTGCTCCTCGGCCAGCGCCATCGCCTCCGGGCCGTCAGCCGGCGCGCCCGAGTCCATGAGCGCGGCGAACCGCCGCCCCCAGTCATCGTTCTCCGCCTTGTTGCGCAGCCAGTCCTCCTTCGAGTAGCGGCCCGCGCGTTCCTGCGACTGCCGGTACGCCTCGGTGCCGCCCCAGCGCTGCTCGACCTCCTCGGCGTGCTCGTCCGGGTCGAAGTCCCCGAACACCTCGAACCGCTCCTCCGGCGTCAACTGGATCCCCAACGTCCTCGCCTCCATCGCGTGTTCGATCGCCGCGACCATCTCCTGGAGCTTTCCGATCCGCCCGGACAGCAGCTCGTGCTGCCGGCGCAGGTGCGCCACCGGGTCGGAGTCCGGATCGTCCAGGATCGCGGCGATCTCCTCCAGCGGGAACCCCAGCTCGCGGTAGTACCGGATGAGCTGCAACCGGTCCAGGTCGGCCTCGTCGTAGCGGCGGTAGCCCGCCGGCGTACGCCCGCTGGGCCGCAGCAGCCCGATCTCGTCGTAGTGGTGCAGCGTCCGGACCGTCACCCGGGCCGCCCGCGCCACCTGTCCCACCGTGTACGGCATGGTTCCCTCCCTTCCGCCACAAAGACTCCCGCCTTCCGCTGCGTGAGGGTCAAGCCGGAAACACGACGACGCCCCCGACCATGATCGGCCAGGGGCGTCGCCGGTGCGGTCAGTTGGTGATCTTCTCCTTCTCCGGGGCGGCGAAGGTCGCGTTTGCGGGAGTGCGGAAGGCGTGCACCAGACCGGCGATCGAGAGCAGCAGGAGCAGGCCCGCGCCGAGGTACATGGCCAGGGCGCCCTGCTCGGCCTTACGGCCGAACTCGCTGAAGCCGTACGAGGTGAGCAGCAGGCCGCGCAGCGTCTCGCCCTTGAACACGGTCTCCCGCTGGGCGCTCACCTCGGCGAGCTGCTTCTGCAGTTCGGCCAGGTTGGCGGCGTTGCTCTGCTCGGCCTGGGCCACCTGCTCGCGCAGCGCGCTCTGCGGCTCGCCCAGGTCGGCGTAGGTCTTGCCACCTGCCATGTTCTTCAGGTGCAGGCCGATGTACTCGTTGGCGTAGCACTCGGCCTGCTTGCCGGTGGTCATCTTCTGGCCGGCGTACTCGCGCAGGCAGTCCGACTTCTTCTCCTCGTCCGACAGCTTGTCCGCCGGGGTGAAGGTGATGTGCTGCGCGCCGAGCTGGTCGCGTACGTAGTCGTTGGCGAAGTTGGCGTTCGTCGTCAGGACGACGCCGACGACGAGCAGCAGGACCGCCAGGCCCAGCCCACCGATGCTGAACAGCAGATCGAGCGTCCGTCGCTTCATATCAAGCTCCCGTGTGGAGGGTGTGTTCGTCTTGTTGACGAGAACCATCATGGCGGTGGCGGACCGCCGGTGAGCAGGGTCGAATCCCCTGTCCCGTCCGGGACCTTCGGCCCCCGTCGACCCGGGCCGGTCAGCGCTCGGCGCCGGCCCCGGACAACGCGGGAAGCAGATCGGGCAGGGCGGCCGGACGGCCGTACCGCCAGCCCTGGCCCTGCCGGCAGCCGATCGCGGTGACCGCCGCGTGCTGCGCGACGGTCTCCACACCCTCGGCCACCACGGCCAGGTCGAACGCGCCGGCCAGCCGGTTCACCATCTCGACTGTGGCGTACGCGCGGGCGTCACCGGCGTCCAGCCGGGACACGAACGATCTGTCGATCTTCAGCTCGGTGGCCGGGATGCGGTGCAGGTAGCTCAGCGACGAGTACCCGGTGCCGAAGTCGTCGATGGCGATACGGATGCCGAGGTCGCGCAGCTGGGACAGCCGGTCGAGCACCGACTCGCTGCCCTCGATCAGCGCCGACTCGGTGAGTTCCAGGGTGAGTGCGCGGGGCGGCAGACCGGCCGCGCCGACCGCGCCGGTGACGGTGGCGATCAGGTCGGGCCGGCACAGGTGGGCGGCAGCGATGTTCACCGCCACCGTCACGTCCGGCGCGTGCTGGCGCCAGGTGGCCGCCGCCCGGCACGCCTCGTGGATGACCCACCTGTCGATGGCCACGATCAGCCCGGTCTCCTCGGCCAGCGGCAGGAACCGCGCCGGGGTCAGCACGCCCAGCCGGGGATGCCGCCAGCGCACCAGCGCCTCCGCGCTGCGTACCGTGCCGGTGTCCAGGTCGACGATCGGCTGGAACTCCATCAGCAACTGGCCCTCGTCCACGGCCCGGCGCAGGTCGGCGATCAGTTCGGCCCGGCTGACCGCCGACTCGCGCAGCTCCGGCGTGCACGTGCGGTAGGCGGCCTTGCCGGCGGCCTTCGCCGCGTACATGGCGATGTCGGCGTCGCGGAGCAGGTCGGTGTGCGAGGCGTGCTGCGGCCCGTACTCCGCGATGCCGATGCTCGCCGACGGGTGGACGCCGAGGTCCTCCTCGCCCGGCAGCGGTTCCAGCGCGGCCAGCAGCCGGACCGCGAGCCGCTCGGGGGACACCTGACGTTCCCCGGCGACCAGCACGGCGAACTCGTCACCGCCGAGCCGGGCGATCATCCCGTCCGGGCCGACCGCGTCCCGCATGCGCTCCGCGGTGACGGTGAGTAGCCGGTCCCCGGCGGCGTGCCCGAACCTGTCGTTCACCTGCTTGAAGCCGTCCAGGTCGAGCAGCACCACGGCGACCGGGCCGTCGGCGCGCAACGCCCGGCGCAGCCGCCGGACGAACGTCAGCCGGTTCGGCAGGCCGGTGAGCTGGTCGGAGTACGCGAGCCGGCGCAGCCGGCCGACCAGCCGCAGGTTCTCGTTCGCGGCCAGCCCCTGGCGCAGCGCCAGCACCCCGAGCAGGCCCATCATGCCGATGAAGACCACCTGCGGGGTCTGGCCGCTGGGCTGCCGGGACAGCAGGACCGCGACGATCGCGCCGCCCACCGGCAGGTACGGCAACGCGACCCGCCACCACGGCGGCAGCGGCGAGTCGACCACGTCGTCCTCGCCGTCCCCGTCGGACGGAGGCGGATAGCGGGTGGCCAGGCCGACCAGCAGGTAGCTCAGCGGCCAGCAGACGTCGACCGGGTGCCCGGGCGTGTAGTCGCCGCGTGCGACGAGCGAGACGTAGACGGCGTCCGCGCCGGACCGGATCGCCAGACCAGCCCCGATCACTGTCAGCGCCCGCCACATCGGCCGGCCCGGACCGGCCACCGCGACCAGGATGGTGAGCTGCATCAGGTCGAACATCGGGTAGAGCAGCCCGAACGTCCGCATCGGATCGGCCAGCTCGGCGTCGGTGATCCGGTGGAACACCACCACCCAGCCGATCGGGATGAGGGCCAGCCCGACGATCACCCCGTCGAGCAGGGTGCGGGCCCGGCCGATCAGGCTGCGCGGGCCCGTGCGGGAGCACAGCAGCGCACCGGTGCCGGTGACGATGCCGGCGGCGAACAGGCCCGCCACCAGTGGGGTGTGGGGCAGGCCGAGCCCGCCGAGCCGTTCCCCGGTCCACACCGCGCGGCCGAGCGCGGCGAGCATCATGGTGGCGGAGAGCAGTTGCCAGAACCGGCGCAACGTGGCCGGCTGGCGTCGCGCCGCACCGACGCAGAGCACCGCCGCCCAGCTCGACACCGCCATCGCGCCGACGTCGCTCACCAGCGCCGCGCCGGGCAGCCGGGCGGCCAGCCAGGCCATCTCCCCGAGTACGACGACGACGGCCGCGGCAAGTCCGACACGGCCGACGAGCGGATGACGGGCCGGCGCCGCCGCGGCGAGGCTCACGTCGTGCTGGGATACAACGATGCGCTCCGGCTCTCTTCCAGACGTGCACCCTCGACGACGAGGACCGGACGACGGACGGCGCAAGCCTAGCCAGCGCCGGGGACTGCCGCCAGAGTCAACGACTGTCGGTCAGCGGACCGCAGGCGGGTGCCGGTAGAGGGAGACCAGCACGCCGTAGCGCGGCTGCCCCGACGGCGCCTCCTCCGCCTCGCCGACCAGTTCGTCCAGCGTGGATCGCAGGCGCTGGGCCTGGGCCGGCGTGAGCCGCACGTGCCGCAGGTGCACGAGCGGGTCGGGATCACCGGCGAGTTCCTCGGCGTACGCCCCGAGCAGCGCGGCGGTGGCACTCGCGTCGGTGTCGGCCCCGACGAGGCGGCGGAACGTGCGTTCGTGGTAGCGCTCGGTGCCGCCCCGGACCTGACGGCTGTGCGCCGGGCGGACCATGCCGGCCTCGGTCAGCACCGCCAGGTGGTGGGCCACAGTGCCCTTCGCCGCGCCGAGGCGGGCGGCGAGCCGGCTGAGCGTGGCGGGACCAGCCCCGAGCGCGAACAGCAGCCGGTGCCGGAACGGGTGGGCCAGCGCCTTGAACTGGGCCGGGTCGCGGATCTCCAGCGGATCGTCGGTCACCGCGAAAGCGTCTAGTTCTCTTGACGCTTTGTCAACCGGCTGCTCTACTTCTCCCCCACCACGAGAACGGGGACTCGATGGATCCGGACCAGATCACCGCCATCGTCGAACGAGCCGCCGCCCTGGTCGCCGACGAGTACGTCCTGCCCGACGTCGCCGACCAGATCGCCGGCCACCTGCGCGAGCGCCTGCACGCCGGGGCGTACGCCGAGGCGGGCGACGCCGCCACGCTCGGCGCGCTCGTCACTGCCGACCTCCAATCGGCGAACCGCGACCTGCACCTGCGGCTCAAGCACCACGACCAGCCGCTGTCCGACGAGGCCGACGACCCGACCGGGGAACACTTCGCGCGCCTCGCCGCGCTCGGCATGGGCGGCGTGACCCGGGTGCAACGGCTACCGGGAAACGTCGGGCTGCTGGAGATCAAGCCGTACGTGTTCCCGCCCGACCTGGCCGGCGACGCGCTGACCGCCGCGCTGCGGCTGCTCGCCGGCACCGACGCGCTCCTGCTCGACCTGCGTGGCACCGAGGGCGGCAGCCCGGACGGGGTGGCGCTGCTCTGCGGCTGGTTCTTCGCCGAACCGACGCACCTGCACACCATGCACGAACGCTCCGGTACCACCCGCCAGTTCTGGACCGCCGCCTGGCTGCCGGTCCCCCGCTACGCGCCGGAGAAGCCGGTCCACGTGCTCACCGGTCCGGCGACGTTCTCCGGCGGCGAGGAACTGGCGTACGACCTTCAGCAGTTCGGCCGGGCCACAGTGGTCGGTGAGCCGACCCGGGGCGGCGCGCACCCCCGGGTCGGGCACCGGCTGCACCCGCACCTGGAACTCACGGTGCCGGTGGCCCGGCCCGTGCACGCGGTCAGCGGCACCAACTGGGAGGGCTGCGGCGTCACCCCGGACCTGGCGAGCCCGGCCGACGGGGCACGCGACGTCGCGTACCGGCGGAGCCTGGAGGCGCTGCTGGCGGCGGACCCGGACCGGCCGACGGCGGCCGAGGCGCGGACGGCCCTCGCCGCCCTGGGCTGAGCCGCGCGGGTCAGGACCAGTCCTCCGCCGGGGCCGGATCCTGCGGCGCGGCGGCAGTGCCCGGCGGTCCGCCATGCGTCCACGGCGTCTCCTCCGGCGCCGGGAACACGCCACCCGGCAGGAAACCGTCGGACAGGCCGGTCAGGCAGATCCGCTCGCCCACCTCGGGCACGCTGCCGGGCGGCGCGGACAGCCCCCGGCCCATCCCCCCGGACAGCTCCAGCACCACCTCGGTCTTGCCGTCGCCGCCGGGCGTCACGAATACGACCTTCGCCTTCTGCCCCGGACGGGCCGGCGAGTACAGCGTCGCGCCCACCGGCATCGGCACCGGCTCGGTGGTGACCACCTGGATACGCGGACGCAGCACCGGCCGCTTGCCGGAGTCGTCCACCCGCGCCGGATCGGCCAGCGTCACCTCGCCGACGAACGCCTCACCGGACAGCCGGTGCTCGGCCATCACCAGCGGATCGTCGTAGGCGCGCTGCACCGCCCACGCCGTCGACGCCCGTTCCAGCCGCTGCAACCGCAGCGCCGCCGCCACCGCGCCGTCGCGCCGCGGCTGCGGGCCGCCCCCGGCGTCGACGTGCTCGGCGTGCGCGGTGAACGCGTCCCGGTCACCGGCCCACCGGCCGGCCACCCGCGCGCCGGCCGGCAGCGTCCGCAGCAGCCCGACGCCGCGCCACATCAGCTCCCAGGTGGGCGCGAGCTGGTCGCGCAGCAGACCGGCGAGCTCGTCGTACGCGGCCGCGCGCGCCGCCGGATCGTCCTCGGCCCGGGTGTACGTCTCGATCGCCGGGGCGAGCCGGCGGTTGTCGAAGTCCGGGTCGGTGGCCGGCCCGGCCGGCGGGCAGTGTTCCGGATCCTCGGCGCGGGCCGCCGCCTCGGCGCCGGTCAGCCCGGCCGGCGGGTCCAGCCAGCCCAGCACCGCCGGCAGGTGCAGATCCTCCACCACGCTCTGCCCGGTCGCCCAGTGCAGCGCCAGCGCGTCGGTGAGCGCCAGCAACGCCGACGAGCCGGGCTGCTCGGCACGCTCGGCGAAGAACGTCAACCAGCGGCCCAGCAGCGGCACCGACTGATGCACCGGATAGTCGCCGTCGGTACGGCGGAACCGGGTGGAGCGGCCGAACAGCCGCAGGAACGTGATCCCGGCCGGGTTCGGCACCAGCAGTTGCGGCGCGTCCACGTACCGGTGCCGGACGTCGCGGCCCCGGTCCACCGGCACCGCCTCGGTCAGGTCACGGAACTCGTCCAGGTACGGCAGCACGATCGCGGCCAGCTCGGCGGCGAACGCGAACCGCTGGTCCCGGTTGCGCGGCTGCGGCACCACCAGCAGCCGGGCCTCGTCGGGCGCGGCGCCGACCATCGCCGCCAGCGGGGCGTTCGCCTCACCTGCGAGCGCGAGCGGCACCAGCACCAGCGGCCGCTCGGACAGGTGCAGGTGGCGGACGGTGGCCACCGGCTGGGCCCGCCCGGTGGCGACCGCCTGCGCCCGGGCGAGCGCGCGCAGCGTACTCACGCGGTCTGTCCTTCGAGAGCGTCGGCGCGCAGGCGCGCGG
>NZ_JBMVFV010000124.1:0-11559 GCF_049538395.1 Micromonospora sp. AB353
GACGGCGGCCGCCGGGGCCGGGGCGGCAGCGGCGGACGGCAGCGTGGCGGCGCCGAACGAACAGGCGACGACCACGGCGAGGCTGGCGAGCATCCGGGCGGTCCAGCGCGCCACCCACCACACGGGGCAGGTGAGCGCGATCGGAAGCACGGGTACAAACTACCGCCGAACCCCCACGAGCACACCGCCGCACGGCGTGTCGCGGATCGACCGGCGGACGTGTGCGCGTGTCAGTCCGGGCGACGCCGCCCGGCGTACTCGATGTCCTCGACCGGACCGGTGACGGAGGCCGCGCCCCCGTCGGCGGCCGGGACGGTGGCGGCCTCGGCGGGCGTGCGCGGAGCCGGCACGGCCGGTGCGCGCGACGCCGCACGGGCCCGGCGGGACGGGCCGAGCAGGCGCATCATCGGTGTCTCCACCCAGCGGTGCAGCGCGGCGGCCAGCGCGAGCGTGACCACCAGGAAGCCCAGCACCGCGAGCGGGCCGCGCCAGCCGGGCAGGCCGGTCCCCCAGTGCCCGGTCAGCCGCAGCACGGTGACCATGACCAGCACGTGCACCAGGTAGAAGGCGAACGACACCTCGCCGAGCCAGACCATCGCCCGGGACCGCCAGGGGGTGGGCCGGCCGCGCACGTCGGCGTCCGCCGCGGCGGCGATCACCAGGAGGTACGCGACAGCGAGCAGCGCCGCCCAGAACTCGGCCGGGATCCACAGCGCGGCGACCACCCAGGTGGTGACGAAGATGCCGGTGGCGGCGGCGAGGTTCGGGCCGCGCCAGCGGTGCCGGCGCATCAGCTCGGCGGCGGCCACGCCCATCCAGAACTCCAGCGAACGGGTCACCGGGAAGATCTGGGTGAACCACCACCGCTGCTCCTCCGGGACGAGCTGCTGGCCGGGCCACAGCGCCAGGATGAGCAGCGGCGCCGCGACCAGCACGGTCCGCAGCACGCCGGTACGGGCCCGGCGCAGCCACGGCACCACGAGCGGCAGGCACAGGTAGAAGGCCAGCTCGCAGGAGAGCGACCAGCTCACGTTGTTGACGCTGTAGAAGTAGCCGCCCACCGGGATCCACGCCTGGACCAGGAAGAAGTTGGCGATCGCGGCCCACGGCACGACCGGGTCGGCGAACCAGGCCGCTACCGCCAGCGCCGCGACGAACGTCACCACGTGGTTCGGGTAGATCTTGGCGAACCGGCGGCGCAGGAACGTCCACGCGCGCTCCCCGTCCCGGTACGACCAGACCAGCACGAACCCGCTGAGGATGAAGAAGAACTCGACGCCGGACAGGCCCAGGCTGAACGCCTTGTCGACCAGGGGCTTCAGGTGCGGCTCGGCGACGATCCCCATGGTCCCGGCGTGGAAGCCGAAGACCAGCAGCGCGGCCACCCACCGCAATCCGGTCAGCGACGGCAGTCGCGGGGCACGGGTGACGGTCGGCGCGCTGGTCATTCCGGGCACCCTACCCCGGGCAACCGGGACGTTCCCGGCGAGCCGACGTCCGCTCGGCTCCGCTCGGGCGGCGGATAGGATTTCCGTTCTGCACGCGCGGGCACCCACCCGGCTCCCGCCCGCACGCCGTGCCGTACGGAAGGTGAGCGAACCGGATGCACCAGCGGATCCTGCTCCGCGCCCGCAAGGGCCCGTTCGACGTCCTCACGCCCGAGGAGACGTTCGCCGGCAACTGGATCGGGGACAACAGCGGCAACCTGGTCTTCAGCCACGCCGCGCACAAGCTGCTCGCCACCTCCGCGGCCGAGATCACACCGACCCGCGCCCCGGCCGACCCGCGCCTCGCCGACGAGATCAACGAGCGGCACGACGTGTTCGTCGTACCCCTCGCCAACGCGTTCCGGCGCAGCTTCGTGCACCGCCTGACGCCGCTGACCCGGCTGATCGAGCGGCTGAAGATCCCGGTGGTGGTGCTCGGCGTCGGCGTGCAGACGAACGTCGACGGCGACCGCGAGTACCTGCGGCCGATCGACGAGCCGGTCCGCGCGTTCTGCAAGGCCGTGCTGGACCGGTCGCACAGCATCGGCGTACGCGGCGAGGTGACCGAGAGCTACCTCAACGCGCTGGGCTTCTCCGACGTGGAGCAGATCGGCTGCCCGTCGATGTTCCTGCACGGCGACACGTTCCACCTGGAGAAGAACCGCCCGGAGCTGACCGCCGACTCGAAGGTCGCGCTCACCATCTCCCCGTACGTCCGCTCGATGGCCGCGGTGGTCCGCCACCACCAGGAGCGCTACCCGAACCTCTGCTACGTGCCGCAGGACCTTCGGACGCTCGGCACGCTGCTCTACGGCGACGCGCCCGAACACCGGGGCCAGAGCAGCGACATCCCGCTGCACACCTCGCACCCGCTGTTCGCCGAGGACAAGGTGCGCATGTTCGTCGACCCGTGGACCTGGATGGACCACCTCTCCGGGTACGACTTCGCGTTCGGCACCCGCATCCACGGCACCATCACCGCGCTCGTCGCCGGCACGCCCGGCTACCTGTTCGCGCACGACTCGCGCACCCTGGAACTGGCCCGCTACTTCGGCATCCCGCACCGGATCATGCGGGACGTGCCGGCCGACGTCGACGCCGCCGACCTCTACGCGGAGGCCGACTACACGTCGCTCAACGACGGCCACAAGGCCCGCTTCGAGACCATCACCGCGTTCCTGCGCAAGCACGACCTCGGCACCTCGTTCGCCGACGGCGACAGCGCCGCGCGCTTCGACAGGCAGGTCGGCGAGACGGTGTTCCCGCCGGCCGTCCGGCCCGCCGCCGCCACCCCGCCGGCCGAACTGCTGACCCGCATCGAGCGGCTGCGTGACGAGAACGCCACGCTCACCGCCACCATCGACGCGCTGCGCTCGCAGCAGCTCCGGGAGCGGATCAAGCAGGCCGTCCCGGGCACGGTCCGCCGGATGCTGCGGCGCTGACCGTCGTACGCCTGTTCGAGAGCACGGTACGATCGGCGGCGTGTCCGACGCGTACCAGCCCTCGATGCTCGACCTGGCCGAGCAGGGCCCGACCCTGGGCCCGCTCGCCGGGGCGCTGCGCCGGCACGAGCTGAGCCGGGGCGCCTGGGTCGACCACCTGCCCGGCTGGGTGCGCGGCTCCGACGAGGTGCTCGACACGCTGCGCCACGACGTGCCCTGGCGGGCCGAACGCCGCACCATGTACGACGCCGAGGTCGACGTGCCCCGGCTGCTCTGCTGGTACGCCGCCGGCCGTCCGCTGCCGCACCCGGTGCTCACCGCGGCCCGGGACGCGCTCACCCGGCACTACGCGCCCGAACTGGGCGAGCCGTTCGTCACCGCCGGCATGTGCCTCTACCGGGACGGCCGCGACAGCGTGGCCTGGCACGGCGACACCCTCGGCCGCTCCGCGCACACCGACACCATGGTGGCGATCGTCTCGTTCGGCTCCCCGCGCGCGCTGCTGCTGCGCCCGCGCGGCGGAGGCGGCGGCAGCCTGCGGTTCCCGCTCGGCCACGGCGACCTCGTGGTCATGGGCGGCTCCTGCCAGCGCACCTGGGAACACGCGGTGCCGAAGACCACCCGGCCGGTCGGCCCCCGCGTCAGCGTCCAGTTCCGTCCCACCGGCGTCGCCTGAGCCGGGGCGGGACCACGTCCCGCCAGGGCACGTGCTAGAAACAACTCCCAGGGTCGATCACGCCCCCGTCACCCGATGACGCGAAGGGCGACCGATGACCCAGTCCCCCACCTCCCGCTGGTCCCCGTGGACCCTGCACGGCGACGGCCGCCAGGTACGCCCCGGCGACGTGGTCGCGCCCGACGAACGGCTCTCCTGGCCGCGCACCATCGGCGTGGGCGTGCAGCACGTGGTAGCCATGTTCGGCGCCACCTTCACCGTCCCGCTGATCACCGGCTTCCCGCCCGCCACCACGCTGCTGTTCTCCGGGCTCGGCACGCTGCTGTTCCTGCTGATCACCGGCAACCGGCTGCCCTCGTACCTCGGCTCGTCGTTCGCGTTCATCGCGCCGGTCCTGGCGGCGAAGACCGACGGCGGCATCGGCGCGGCCCTCGGCGGCATCGTGGTCGCTGGCGTCGCGCTGGCGGTCGTCGGCGTGGTGGTGCAGGTGGCCGGTTCCCGCTGGATCGACGCGCTGATGCCGCCGGTGGTCACCGGCGCGATCGTCATGCTGATCGGCCTCAACCTCGCGCCGGTCGCCTGGGACGGCGACGGCTCCGGCACCGGCGTGAAGGCGCAGCCGCTGATCGCCGTGGTCACGCTCGTCGCGATCCTGCTCACCACTGTGCTGTTCCGGGGCTTCGTGGCGCGGCTGTCGATCCTCATCGGCGTGGTGGTCGGCTGGGTGCTCGCCGCACTGACCGGCAACCTCGACCAGCAGGCGGTCAGCGGCCTGCGCCAGGCCGCCTGGATCGGTTTCCCCGAGTTCCACACGCCGAGCTTCGACGCCCGCGCCGTCGTGCTGGTCATCCCGGTGATCCTGGTGCTGATCGCGGAGAACGCCGGGCACGTCAAGGCGGTAGCCGCGATGACCGGCCGCAACCTGGACCGCGACATGGGCCGGGCGCTGCTCGGCGACGGTGTCGCCACCGTGCTGGCCGGGTCCGGCGGCGGTTCCGGCACCACCACGTACGCGGAGAACATCGGCGTGATGGCGGCGACCCGCGTCTACTCCACCGCCGCGTACTGGGTGGCCGGCGGCACGGCGATCCTGCTCGGGCTGTGCCCGAAGTTCGGCGCGCTGATCCTGACCGTCCCGGCCGGGGTGCTGGGTGGCGCCACCACCGCGCTGTACGGCCTGATCGCCATCCTGGGCGCCCGGATCTGGATCGAGAGCCGGGTCGACTTCCACGACCCGATCAACCTGTTCACCGCAGCGGTGGCGGTGATCATCGGCGCGGCCAACTACACGCTGACGGCCGGTGACCTGTCGTTCAACGGCATCGCGCTGGGCACTGCCGCCGCCCTGGTCATCTACCACGGCATGCGCCTGATCGCCCGCCTGCGCGGCACGACGCCCGAGTCCCGCCAGTCCCCCGAACCCGAACTCTGACCCGGCTCCTCTCCCACCCACCGGCCCTCGCCGACTCCCCGCCCCGTTGATCATGAAGTTGACGGCGATCGGTGTCCGTTTTGCCGCCGCTAACCTCATGATCGACAGCGCAGGGGTGGGGCGAGTGCCCACCCGCCGGGAACTCGCAGCCGCCGGGGGCGCCCGCCACGGTGATCAAGGAGTTTGGGTCGACGGGAGGCGTGAAAGGGCCGCAACCACCTTGATCAACCGGGTCGGGCAGGGCCGGGATGGGCAGGGCCGACGGTGCGCGGGCGCGGGCGGGATACGAGCGGACTGAGCGGTAGGGGCGGGGCCAGGCGCCCACCCCTACCTCGTCAGTCGCGGTCGATGTGGTGGCCTACGACCGTCGGGCCTAGCATCACGGCGAAACCGGAACCGTCTCGGCGCGGGTCCGCAGGGGGCAGTTCCACGGGGTCGCCGGTGGCCGTCGCGCCCACCGGCCGCGGGCCGATCCAGGCCACCGACAGCTCCAGCTCACCCTTGAGGAACCGCTGCGCGCGCACGCCGCCGGTCGCCCTTCCCTTCGCCGGGTACGCCTTGAACGGCGTCACCTTCACCGTGGCTCCGGTCGAGGTGACCACCATCGGCTCACCGTGCTTCGCGTCGTCGGTACGGATCGCGCCGAAGAAGACCACCCGGGCGTCGCCCGGCAGGTTGATGCCGGCCATGCCGCCGCCCTTGAGCCCCTGCGGGCGTACCACCGATGCGGCGAAACGCAGCAACGACGCCTCCGAGGAGACGAACGCCAGCGCCTCGGCACCGTCGGTCAGCCAGGTCGCGCCGACCACCTCGTCGCCCTCGCGCAGCGAGATCACCTCGAACTCGTCGGAGCGGACCGGCCAGTCCGGGGCGCACACCTTCACCACGCCCGCCCGGGTACCGAGCGCCAGACCGGGCGACCCCTGCGCGGACGGGCCCAGCGGCGCGAGCCCGACCACCGTCTCACCGGGCTCCAGCGGCACCAGTTCCGCCGCCGACATGCCGCCGCGCAGCGACACCGTGCCGGACTGCTCCGGCAGCACCGGCAACGGCAGCACGTCGATCTTGAACGCGCGCCCGGCGCTGGTCACCAGCAGCACGCGGCCGCGGGCGGTGGAGTGCACGATCGCGCGTACCGCGTCGTGCTTGACCCGGCCGCTGCGCCGGCGCGCCTCGGCGGCCTCCTCCGACTCGGCCGCGGTCCGCGCCACCAGCCCGGTCGCGGAGAGGATGACCTGGCACGGATCGTCGGCGACCTCCAGCGGACCGGCGGGCACCGAGGCGGCGAGCACCTCCTTGAGGTCGCCGTCGACGAGCGTGGTGCGCCGCGGCGCGCCGAACTGCTTGACCACGGCAGCCAGCTCGTCGGAGACGACCTTCCGCAGCACCTTCGGGTCGTCCAGGATCTTCGACAGCTCGGCGATCTCGCCGCGGAGCTTCTCCTGCTCGGCCTCCAGTTCCAGCCGGTCGTACTTGGTCAGCCGGCGCAGCGGAGTGTCCAGGATGTAGCTCGCCTGGATCTCGGAGAGCTTGAACTTCTGCATCAGGCCGTCCTTGGCGGCCTGGGCGTCCTCGCTGGCACGGATCAGCTTGACCACCCGGTCGATGTCGAGCAGGGCGATCAGCAGGCCGTCGACCAGGTGCAGGCGTTCCTCCCGCTTGCGCTTGCGGTACGCGCTGCGCCGGGTCACCACCTCGTAGCGGTGGGCCAGGAACACGTCGAGCAGTTCCTTGAGCCCGAGCGTGCGCGGCTGCCCGTCGACGAGCACCAGGTTGTTCACGCCGAAGGACTGCTCCAGCGGGGTGAGCCGGTAGAGGTCGGCCAGCAGCGCCTGCGGGTTCACGCCGACCTTGCACTCCACCACCAGGCGGGTGCCGTTCTCCCGGTCGGTGAGGTCCTTGACGTCGGCGATGCCGGTCAGCCGCTTGGTCTTGTTCACCTCGTTGGTGATGGCCGCGATGACCTTCTCGGCACCGACGCCGTACGGCAGCTCGGTGACGGTGATGGCCTGCCGGCCGCGGCTGCCCTCCAGCGGGCCGATCTCCACCCGCCCGCGCATACGCACCACGCCGCGCCCGGTCTCGTACGCGCGGCGCACCTCGTCCAGCCCGAGCAGCAGCCCACCGGTGGGCAGGTCGGGGCCGGGCACGAACTCCATGAGCTTGTCGAGTGTGGCGTCCGGGTGGTTGATCAGCCAGCGGGCGGCCTGGACCACCTCGCCGAGGTTGTGCGGGATCATGTTCGTCGCCATGCCGACAGCGATGCCGGACGCGCCGTTGACGAGCAGGTTCGGGAAAGCCGCCGGCAGCACCGTGGGCTGGGTCAGCGAGCCGTCGTAGTTCGGCTCGACGTCGACGGTGTCCTCACCCAGCTCGCCGACGAGCAGCATCGCCTCCCGGGACATCCGGGCCTCGGTGTATCGCGCCGCGGCCGGGCCGTCGTCCGGGCTGCCGAAGTTGCCGTGCCCGTCGATGAGCGGGACGTTGAGCGAGAAGTCCTGGGCCAGCCGCACCATCGCGTCGTAGATCGCGGTGTCGCCGTGCGGGTGGTACTTGCCCATTGCGTCGCCGACGATGCGGGCGCTCTTGACGTGGCTGCGGTCCGGCCGGTGGCCCTGCTCGTACATCGACCAGAGGATGCGCCGGTGCACCGGCTTGAGCCCGTCGCGCGCGTCGGGCAGGGCGCGGGAGTGGATGACCGAGAACGCGTACTCCAGGTAGGAGTCCGAGACCTCGGTGACCAGCGGGTTGTCGAAGACGCGAGCGCCGGCCTGGTCGAAGGCGGCTAGGTCCGCCTTCGCGCGGTCGTCCTTGCGGCGTGCCATGGTGCGATTTCCTTCCGAGACGAACCCGTTGGTCAGGCGTCGATGGCGTCGCGGTCGACCCGGTCGGCGGAGTCGATCAGCCAGTTGCGGCGGGGCTCGACCTTCTCCCCCATGAGCAGTTCGAGGATCCGCTCGGCGGCTTCGACGTCGTCGAGCGTGATCCGGCGGACCGCCCGGGTGGCCGGGTTCATGGTGGTCTCCCACAGTTCGTCGGCGTCCATCTCACCGAGGCCCTTGAAGCGCGGGATCGGCGTGACGATCTGCTTGCCGACCTTCTCCAGCTTGCGGACCGTCGCTTCCATCTCCGCCTGCGTGTAGGTGTAGACGGTCTGCGGGTTGCGCCCCTTGGTCGTGATCTTGTGCAGGGGCGGCATCGCCGCGTAGAGCCGCCCGGCCTCGATCAGCGGCCGCATGTAGCGGGCGAACAGCGTGATCAGCAGGGTACGGATGTGCGCGCCGTCGACGTCCGCGTCGGCCATGATGAGCACCCGGCCGTACCGCAGGGTGGACAGGTCGAACGTCCGCCCGGAGCCGGCGCCGAGCACCTGCACGATCGCGGCACACTCGGCGTTGTCCAGCACCTGCTGGAGGCTGGCCTTCTGCACGTTGAGGATCTTGCCGCGGATCGGCAGCAGCGCCTGGTATTCGGAGGACCGCGCGAGGCGCCCCGTCCCGAGGGCGCTGTCCCCCTCCACGATGAACAGTTCACTTCTCTCGATGCCCGCGGCCCGGCAGTCGACGAGCTTGGCCGGCATGGCCGCGCCCTCCAGCGCGGTCTTGCGGCGGGCGGCGTCCTTCTGCTGCTTCTGGGTCAGCCGGACCCGGGCCGCGTCGACGATCTTCTGGAGCACCGTGCGGGCCTCGGCCTTGGTCCGGCGGTCGTCCAGCCAGCTCTTGAGGTGCGCCTCGACCAGGCCCTGGAGCACCTTGGTGATGCCTGCGGTGGACAGTTCGTCCTTGGTCTGCGAGGTGAACTGCGGCTCCGGGATGCGCACGTGCACCACGGCGGTCATGCCCTCCAGGACGTCGTCCAGGGTGGGCGCGTCCTCCTTGGGCTTGAGCAGGCCGCGCGCGTTGCGGGCGGCCTCGGCGAGGGTACGGGCCAGCGCCCGCTCGAAGCCCTTGCGGTGGGTGCCGCCGTGGGCGTTGCGGATGGTGTTGGTGAAGCACTCGACGGTGCGTTCGTAGCCGGTGCCCCAGCGGAACGCCACCTCGACCTCGGCGCGGCGCTGCACGTTGGACTGCATGACGCCGTTGGCGTCGGCGGCGTTCTCCCGGTAGGTGCCCTCGCCGGTGACCAGCAGCGTGCCGGAGACCGGCCGGTCGCCGGCCGGGGCGAGGAACTCCACCATGTCGGTGAGGCCGTTGGGGAAGTGGAAGCTCTCCTCGACGCTCTGCTCGCCGGTCTCGTCGCGCAGCCGGTAGGCGACGCCGGGCACGAGGAACGCGGTGTTGCGCAGCTTGAGCCGGACCGTCTCGGTGTCGAGCGCGGCGCCGGTCTCGAAGTAGCGGGGGTCGTGCCACCAGCGGATCGAGGTGCCGGTGCGCTGGCCGCGCTTCATCGCGCCGACGATCTGCAGGCCGGGGCCGGGGGTGAACGGCGCGTCCGGCCCGTCGCCGTCGAAGACGCCCGGTACGCCGTGGCGGAACGACATGGCGTGGACCTTGCCGCCGCGCCGGACGGTGACGTCGAAGCGGCGGGACAGCGCGTTGACCGCCGACGCGCCGACGCCGTGCAGGCCGCCGGAGGTCTTGTAGCCGGAGCCGCCGAACTTGCCGCCCGCGTGCAGGCGGGTCAGCACCAGTTCGACGCCGGAGATGCCGGACTTGGCGTGCACGTCGGTGGGGATGCCCCGGCCGTCGTCGTCGACCTGGACCGACCCGTCGGCGTGCAGGATCACGTCGACAGTGGTGGCGTGACCGGCGACACCCTCGTCTGTCGAGTTGTCGAGGATCTCGTTGACGAGGTGACCCACGCCACGGCTGTCGGTCGAGCCGATGTACATGCCCGGGCGCTTGCGGACGGCGTCGAGGCCTTCCAGATGCGTCAGGTCGTCGGCCCCGTAGAGGGTCTCAGGCTGTGCGGTCAACTGGTCGTACTCCCAGGTCTCGGCGGTGTGGTGCCGTTCACCGTGTGATCCCCCCACGATGATCGCCGGGCGCGGCGCGCCGGAGCGAGCCTAGCCGGGTGCCCTGACAGGTCGGCGGCACCGGGGCGGTGCGTTGCGCGATCGGCCTGCCGTCCGGGTCCGTCCGGCGGTCGCGTACGGCGGTCCGGCGGGACGGGTGGGGTGTCCAGCCGGCACAACGACCCGGGCGCCGGTTGTCTTCCCCGGTGAACGGCCACGGATGTCGGGCCATTGACGTCCGTCACACGTGCGTGATCTGATCGCCCCCTCTGAAGAATCTTTCACATTTCGATGTCTGGGGAGGTCGGGCATGTCCGTGTTCCGTCGTTCCGTGCTCGCGGCGGCGCTGGCGCTCGCCGCGGTGGCGTTACCCGCCGCCGCGGCGCCCGCCCGGCCCGCAGCCGCCGCACTGCCCACCGCCGCGGTGGCGCTGGGAGACAGCTTCATCAGCGGCGAGGGCGCCGGGGCGTACGCGCCGGTGGTGGACGTCAACGGGGTGGCCCAGGGCTTCCCCGGCTGGTCCGCCGCCAACGCCAACGCCTACTTCTGCCACCGCTCGCCGAACGCCTCGCTGTTCCAGGCCGACCTGCCCGGCATCTCCGCGCGGTTCAACCTGGCCTGCTCGGGCGGCCAGCCGTACGACATCGCCGGCGCCTCGGCCACCCGGGCCAAGGGACGGCAGGTGGCCGCCCAGCTCGACCAGCTCCGGTCGGTGGCGCGGACCCACGACATCGACCTGGTGCTCGTCGGCCTCGGCTCGAACAACAGCTCGTTCACCTTCGGCAGCGTGGCGGAGAAGTGCGCCAACCGGTTCATCGCCGACGCGTGGACCGGCTGGTGGGAGTTCTGGGCGTACCTGGGCGGGCCGGTGGAGCAGAAGCCGTGCACGGACGCCGACCTGGGCACGGCCGCGCAGTTCGCCGCCGCCACCGCGGAGACCACCACGGCGCTGCGGCAGCTGCTCACCACGCTGGACCAGATCGACGCCGACGGGCAGCACAGGGTGGTGTTCCAGGACTACACGAACCCGCTGCCGTTCGAGCTGGACCAGACCTACTGGACCGAGGACAGCCGCGACGACACCCGGGACAAGTTCCGCGCGCTCGGCGCCGAGCGGTACGCGGCCGGCTGCCCGATCCACCGGGCCAGCCTGGCGCCCGGCCACCGCTTCTCGCAGGGCCTCGGCACGCTCGTCAGCTCGGTGCGCGGCACGCTCGCCGGTGAGTTCCCGCAGGACGACCTCGTCTACCTGAACGTGCAGCGCGCGTTCGACGGCGCGCGGCTCTGCGAGTCGACTGGTAGCCCGGGCAACGCCCTGGCCACCCCGATCCGGCTGATGGACGGCCCGACCGGCACGTTCGTCACCAGCCTCTCCGGGTACGACAAGCTCGACATCCAGCGGATCGCCAACGCCTGCGGCACGTACTTCCAGACCTGCCAGGAGTCGTGGCACCCGAACGCCGCCGGGCACAAGGTGCTCGGCCGGTGCCTGGCCGGGGCGGCGGCGACCGGCGCCCGTACCGTCTCCTGCGTCCGCGCCCCGGACGGCACGGTGAGCGTGAGCTGAC
>NZ_JBMVFV010000125.1:0-11406 GCF_049538395.1 Micromonospora sp. AB353
ATGCCGCGCCGCCGGGTCAGCTCCGCATCAGCTCGTTCAGCGCGTCGAAGTCGAGCCCACCGGCGAGCGCGCCGTACGTCCCGGCGCCCAGCACCTCCGCGGCCGCCCGCTGGGCCACCGCGTACGCGGCCTCGGCCACCGCCGGGCCGATGCTCACCCGGGCCACGCCGAGCCGCGCCAGCTCGGCGATCGGCGGCGCGCCCGGCCCGGCCAGCACGTTCAGCGGCGCCGGGATCGCCGCCGCCAGTGCGGCCACCGTCTCCGGTTCCACGGTTCCGGGTACGAAGATCCCGTCCGCGCCGGCCGCCAGGTACGCCTCGGCGCGCTCGACAGTCTCGGGTACGCCGCCGGCCCGGCGCAGATAGGTGTCCACCCGCGCGTTGACGTACAGCGGGATGCCGGCGCGGTCGGCGGCGGCCCGGATCGCGGCGAGCCGGGCGACCTGCTCGTCGGCCGGGCGCAGCGGTCCCCCGCCGTCGTGCCGGGAGTCCTCGACGTTGACGCCGACGGCCCCGGCGGCGAGCACCGCGGTGATCGTCTCGGCGACCTCGGCGGGACTGTCGCCGTACCCGGATTCGATGTCGGCGGTGACCGGTACGCGGACCGCGTCCGCCACCCGGCGGATCACGTCGACGGCGGTGTCCCGGGCGAGCACGTCGCCGTCCGGGGCGCCGCGGCTCCACGCGACGGCGGCGCTCGTGGTGGCCACCGCGTGGGCGCCGGCGGCGGCGACGATCCGGGCGCTCAGCGCGTCCCAGGCGTTGACGAGGATCAGTGGGTCGCCGGGCTGGTGCAGGGCGCGGAACCGCTGGGCTCGGGTCTGCTGATCGTCCACCGGGTCAGTCTGGGTGGGGCGGTCCGGGCGCGGCAATGGCCAGCGGCGCGGTACTGGACTGATCGACGGCGACGAGAAAGGCCGTGCCGATGAGATCGGCACGGCCTTTCCGCTGGTGGGCGATACTGGGTTTGAACCAGTGACCTCTTCCGTGTCAAGGAAGCGCGCTCCCACTGCGCCAATCGCCCTCGTCTACTGCGAGGTGGAGACGGGATTTGAACCCGTGTACACGGCTTTGCAGGCCGTTGCCTCGCCTCTCGGCCACTCCACCGAGGTTGCCCCCGAACTGCGTGGCGGCATCTCCGAGCGGACGACGGGATTCGAACCCGCGACCCTCACCTTGGCAAGGTGATGCGCTACCAGCTGCGCTACGTCCGCACGCCCCCGGTGTTATCCGGTGACGGATGAGAACTTTAGCCGAGCCCGGGAACGGTTGCCAAATCGGGGCCCCTTCCGGCGCGTCCGGATGTGGCCGGCGACTCGTGGCGCAGGCTTCCTAGGAGCCTGGGTGGTTGTCGTCGGAGGTCGGCGGGCAGGGCCGCGACCTGCGGAATCCGCGCGGCGACCCGAGTGTCCGGCATCCGACTGTCCCGCCGCCGACCGGCCGCTTCGGTAACTCCCTGTGGTCATACGGATGGGTTACCGTAACGCCGTGACGAGACGAGCCGCCGAGATCCGCCTGGACGCGCTGCTGCGTACGGCCTGCGAGGTGATCGCGGAACGAGGGCTCGCCAACACCCGCACCGCGGACGTGGCCGAGGCCGCCGGGGTCAGCCAGGCGCTCGTCTTCTACCACTTCGCGACGAAGGACCGGCTGCTCGCGCAGGCCTTCGCGTACGCGGTCGAGCAGGACCTGGCCCGCCTCGACGGCGTACTGCGCTCCTCCGCGCCGCCGCTGGCGAAACTGCGCCGGATGCTGCGCCTCTACGCGCCGACCGGCCGGGCCACCTCCTGGTCGATGTGGATCGACGGCTGGGCGGAGTCGCTGCGTACGCCGGAGCTGGAGAAGCTCTCCCGCCGCCTCGACCTGCGGTGGCGGCAGGACCTGGCCGCGGTGATCAGCGACGGGGTCGCCGAGGGCACGTTCGACTGCCCCGACCCGGCCGGCGCGGCCTGGCGGATCAGCGCGGTGATGGACGGGCTGGCGGTCCAGCTCGCGGTGCACGAGCGGGTGATCACCCGCCGGCAGATCGCCGAGTGGATCCGCCTGGTGGCAGCCCGGGAACTGGGCCTGGAACCCAGCCAGCTCGACTGACCCCACCCGCCGGCCGGTCAGTGCCAGCGGGGGCGGGGGCGTTCGAAGGGGGGCGGGAGCGTCTCCGGTTCGGCCTGTGCGGAGGGGCGCAGCAGGCGGCGCATCCGCAGCAGCAGCCCGGCGCCGAGGAACAGCAGCAACCCGCCGAGCAGGAACGCGGCCTGCACCAGGCCGAATCCACCGCTGTCCGCCACCGGCCGACCGGCCACGCCACCGGACGCCGGCGGTTCCACCACCGCCGCGTCGGTCGGTTCGTCGGTGGGCTCCTCGTCGGGCGCCTCGGTGGACGGCTCGTCGCTCGGTGTGGGCTCCGCGCTGGTCGGCGCGGGCGTCGGCGACGCCGCCTCCTCCCCCACCACCTCACGGGAGGCGGTCCGCCGGGCCAGCAGCCGCAACTGCGGGTCGTACGCCTCGGCGGCGAAGCTCACCCGGCCACGCCCGACGTCCTCGGCGAACGCCACCCGGTAGCGGGCGGTCACGGTACGGCCGGGACAGAGCACACCCGGGTCCAACTGCCGGTCGGTGAGCCGGGCGGTGTCTCCCTCGGTGCGGATCTCCAGCGGGAACGACCCGCTGTCCTCCACCCGGTCCACCTTGAGCTGGTCCAGCCGCAGGCCCTGCACCCGCACCAGCATCGACCAGCGCACCTTGACACAGCCGCCCCCGTCGGAACGGGACACCACGGCGGACAACGTCTCCACCCGGTTCCCGGCGGTGAACTCGTCCGGCAGGCCGCTCAACTCCGTGGAGAAGGCCGCCGCCGCCCGCGCCGGCAGGGCACCGCCGTACCCGGTCCCGGCCACGAAGGTCAGTACCAGTCCGATCCGCAGCGCGTGCCGCCAGCCGCTCACCACGCCTCCTCACCCTCGGTCGTGTCCACAGGCAACGCTAGGAGCGCGCCGGGCACGCCGGTAGACGGGCGTGTTCGCATCCAACGCCACAACACGGGGGTGATTTCACCGAGCGTGGTGAACCGGTCACGACCTCGCCGCGACACGCCCGGGATCGGTTCCGGAACCCCTGTGGGACACAATTCTCCGATGTCCGAGCTGTCCGCCGCGTTCGTCCGGCTGCACGCCCGCCTCGCCCCCGTGGCGTTCGTACCCGAGGTGCGCCTGCACCAGGCCGACGAGCCGATCGGTCTGTGGGAGCTGACCGAGGGCGAGTTCCGCAGCTCCCAGCCGCCGCCGTTCTGGGCGTTCGCCTGGGCCGGCGGGCAGGGCCTGGCCCGCTACGTCACCGACCACCCCGACGTGGTCGCCGGCCGCCGGGTGCTCGACCTGGCCGCCGGCTCCGGCCTGGTCGCCATCGCCGCCGCCCGCGCCGGCGCCGCCGCCGTCCGGGCGGTCGAGGTCGACGAGCGGGCCGTGGCCGCCGTCGCGCTCAACGCCGAGGCCAACGGGGTACGCGTCGACGCCGAACTCGGCGACATCCTCGACTCCGACGCGGGCGACGCGCAGGTGGTGCTGGCCGGGGACGTCTTCTACAGCGAGGCGATGGCCCGCCGGATGCTGCGTTTCCTGCTCCGGGCCGCCCGCTCCGGCGCCCGCGTGCTGGTGGGCGACCCGGGGCGGGCGTTCCTGCCGCGCGAGCGCTTCCACCAGCTGGCCGCGTACGACGTGCCGGTGTCCGAGGCGCTGGAGAGCGTACGGGTGAAGCACACCACCGTCTGGGAGCTGGACCCGAACCCGCCCGGTGCCCGCCGCTAGCGTTACCGCGTGCTGTTCCGGGGCTGGGGGGAGTCCGTCGACAGGCAGTGGCCGGACGCGGCCACCGTCGTCGACCACGTCGGCGTGCCGCACCTGGTGGTGACCCGGCACGCGCTCGTCCGCACGCTGCTCACCGACCCGGTGACGTTCCGGCCGGACAACGCGCTCGACGCGGTCACGCCGATCCCGGTGGCCGCGCTGCGGATCCTCGCCGGGCACCGGTTCCGGCTGCCGCCGACGCTGGCGAACAACGGCGGCGCGAGCCACCCGGAGATCCGCGGCATCGTCGCCGACGCGCTGCACCCGCACCGGGTGGAGGCCCAGCGCCGGTGGCTGACCGGGCTGGTCCGGGAGCGGGTGGCAGGACTGGCCGAGTCGCTGGACGCGGGCCGCCCGGTCGACCTGTACGCCGGGCTCGCCGCCGACCTGCCGCTGCTGGTGCTGGCCCGGCTGGTCGAGCTGCCGGACGCCCCGGTCGGCGCGGTGAAGGACTTCGCCCGGGCCGCGCTGGAGCTGTTCTGGGCGCCGCTTGACGAGTCCCGGCAGATGGCGCTCGCCGCCGAGGTGGGCCGGTTCCACACCGTCCTGCGGGAGTTCGCCGCCACCGGGGGCGGGCTCGCCGCGCGGCTGCGCGAGGCGGGGCACTCCCCCGACGTGGTCGTCGGTGCGCTGTTCTTCCTGCTGGTCGCCGGCCAGGAGACCACCTCGCAGTTCCTCACCCTGCTGCTGCACCGGCTGTCCGGCGAACCGGCGGTACGGGCCGGACTGCGCGCCGGTGAGATCGACGTGGACGACGTGGTCGAGGAGGGGCTGCGACTGGAGCCGCCGATCGTCACCTGGCGACGGGTCGCGGCAGTCGACACCACGCTCGGCGAGGTGCCCGTACCGGCAGGCACCAGCGTCGTGGCCTGGCTGGCCCGCGCCGGCCGCGACCCGGCGGTGGTCGAGGCGCCGGGCGAGTTCCGCCCCGGGCAACCCGGCTCGCGGCGGCACCTGGCGTTCGGCGCCGGGCCGCACCGCTGCGTCGGCGCGCAGCTGGCCCGGATGGAGGCCGCGGTGGTGGTCGCCGAGGCGGCCGCGCTGCTCGACGGGGTGACGGTGGTCCGTCCGCCGTGGTGCCCGGACAACCTCACCTTCCGGATGCCCGACGCGTTCGTGGTCCGCCGCGCCTGAGCCCGCGGGTGTTAATAGGGGGCCCTTCCTCTACCGGAGGCGTTAAGAAGGGGCCCTTCCTTACTCCTCGGCCCAGGCCCGCCAGTCGTCGAGCACGCCGTAGAGGGCGGGGGTGAGCCAGCCGGGCGCGGACCGGCGGAACACACCGGGGTCCATGCCGCCCGCGCCGGCCGGTACCGCGCCGAGCAGGTTCGGCAGCAGCTCGGACAGGTTGAGCCAGTGCACCAGTTCCGGTTCGGCCGGCCAGGCACCGATTACCACGCCGGCCGGGACGGCCCGCCGTTCCAGCGCCTCCAGCGTCAGCGCGGTGTGGTTGAGCGTGCCGAGCCCGGCCCGCGCCACCACCACCGCCGGTGCGCCGAGCGACACCGCCAGGTCGGCCACCGTCCACGGCTCGCCGGACGGGCGCAACCCCATCGGTACGAGCAGCCCGCCCGCGCCCTCGACGAGCACCAGGTCGTGCTTGTCCGCCTCCTCGCGGATCGCGTCGACGGCGTTGTACAGCTCCAGCGGCGGCAGCTCCGCCACCCGGGCCGCGGCCAGCGGGGCCAGCGGGTCGGGGTAGCTGGCGAGCGTCCGGCCCGTCAGCGGGGCGGCCAGCCGGGTCACCGCGTCGACGTCGCCGGGCTCGCCTGTCGCCGTACCCGTCTGGCCGGGCTTGACCACAGCGACCCGCAGGCCGGCCGCCTGCGCGGCGGCGGCGACGGCGGCGGTCACCACTGTCTTGCCGACCTCGGTGTCGGTGCCGGTCACCAGCACCGGCCCGGTCCAGGCGTCGCCGAAGCTCATGGCGCACACTCCACGATCACGTCCAGGGCCCGCTCGAAGCCGGCCCGGTCCACCCCGGCGCTGACGGTGAGCCGCAGCCGGGAACGGCTGTCCGGCGTGGACGGGGGACGGAAGCAGCCGACCGCCACGCCGCGGTCCCGGCAGGCGGCGGCCCAGGCGGTCGCCTCCTGCGGGCCGGGCGCGGTCACCGAGATCACGGCGCCGTCCGGGGCGGACACGGACAGCCCGGCCGCGCCGAGCCGGCGCACCGCCGCCGCGACCCGGTCGGCCAGCTCGGCGCGCAGCGCGTCACCGTCGCGGGCCAGGCGCACCGCGGCGCGGACCCCGGCCACCACGGCGGGCGGCGGCGCGGTGTCGAAGATGAACGTGCGGCCGGTCTCCACCAGGTGGCGGACGAACTCGGCCGGCCCGGCGACCACACCGCCGGCCCCGCCGAGCGCCTTGGACAGCGTTGCGGTGACCACCACGTCGGGCGCGCCGGCCAGCCCGGCGGCGGCGACCCCGCCGGCCCCGGCCGGGCCGGTCACGCCGAGCGCGTGCGCGTCGTCGACGAGCAGCAGCGCGCCGTGGCGGCGGGCCACCGCGTGCAGCTCCGCGAGCGGGGCCAGGTCACCGTCGACGGAGAAGACCGACTCGGTCACCACCACGGCGGGGCGGCCCGGCGCGGCGGCGAGCGCCGCGGCCACCGCCGCCACGTCGGCGTGCGGCGTCACGAGCGTCTCGGCGCCGGAGATCCGGCAGCCGTCGATCAGCGAGGCGTGGTTGTGGGCGTCGGAGACGAGCAGCGTCCGCGGCTGGGTCAGCCCCCGGACGGCGGCGAGGTTGGCCAGGTAGCCGGAGGAGAACACCAGCGCCCGGTCCACGCCCAGCCAGCCGGCCAGGTCGTCCTCGAGCGCGTGGTGCGCGTCGGTGGACCCGCGCACCAGACGTGACCCGGTGGCGCCCAGCCCGTACGCGGACAGGGCCTCCGCTGCGGCGGCGGTGACCTCGGGGTGGGTGGCCAGGCCGAGGTAGTCGTTGCCGGCCAGGTCGACCACGGCGTCGTCGGCGGCCCGGGGACGCAGCGTGCGGGTCAGTCCCGCCCGGGCCCGCAGCTCGGCGCGGCGGTCCAGGGCCGCCAGCCAGTCCGCCACCGTGCCGTCCCCTCCCGCCGACTCCCCGCCCCCCGCCGGGCGCTTCCGCGGGGCGAAGTTACCACCCGCGCCGAGGGCCCCGGCGTGGCGTGGTCCCGGCTCGCCGGGGGGCCGGCGGCGGTGGTTTCCCGCGCTCACGGTGGCCTGTTAGGTTACGAGCCATGCCAGAGATCCTCGACCAGGCCCGGGAGCGGGTGCTGGGCAACGGCGTCGGCCTCGACGAGGCCGGTGTCCTCGCGGTGCTGAACCTTCCCGACGAGCACCTGCCCGCCGCGCTCCAGCTCGCGCACGAGGTCCGGATGCGCTGGTGCGGTCCGGAGGTCGAGGTCGAGGGCATCGTCTCGCTGAAGACCGGCGGCTGCCCGGAGGACTGTCACTTCTGCTCCCAGTCCGGCCTGTTCACCTCGCCGGTGCGCTCGGTCTGGCTGGACATCCCCGCGCTGGTCGAGGCCGCGAAGCAGACCGCCGCGACCGGGGCGACCGAGTTCTGCATCGTGGCCGCGGTGCGCGGCCCGGACGCCCGGCTGATGAAGCAGATGCGCGACGGCGTGGCCGCCATCCGCGCCGCTGTCGACATCCAGGTCGCCGCCTCGCTCGGCATGCTCACCAAGGAGCAGGTCGACGAGCTGGTCGAGATGGGCGTCCACCGCTACAACCACAACCTGGAGACCTGCCGCTCCTACTTCCCGAACGTGGTCACCACGCACTCGTGGGAGGAGCGCTGGGAGACGCTGCGGATGGTCCGCGAGTCCGGCATGGAGGTCTGCTGCGGCGGCATCCTCGGCCTCGGCGAGACGGTCGAGCAGCGCGCCGAGTTCGCCGCGCAGCTCGCCGAGCTGGACCCGCACGAGGTGCCGCTGAACTTCCTCAACCCGCGCCCCGGCACGCCGCTGGGTGACCGCCCGGTGGTGGAGGGCAAGGACGCGCTGCGCGCCATCGCCGCGTTCCGGCTGGCCATGCCGCGCACGATCCTGCGGTACGCGGGCGGCCGCGAGCTGACCCTCGGTGACCTGGGCACCCGCGACGGTCTGCTCGGCGGCATCAACGCGGTGATCGTCGGCAACTACCTCACCACGCTGGGGCGGCCGGCGACGGCCGACCTGAAGCTGCTGGAAGATCTGAAGATGCCGGTGAAGGCGCTCTCGGCGACCCTGTGAGGCAGCGGTGACCGAATCCTCCCCCGCCACGGCGGCCCCCGCCGCGCTCTGGTGCGACAGGTGCGGCGAGTCGGTGGCGGCCGGGCCGCACCCGGCGTGCGAGACGGCACGGGCGTGGGAGCCGCCGCGCTGGTGCGCGTCCTGCCGTCGGCGGATGAAGGTGCAGGTCGTACCGGCCGGCTGGTCGGCGGTCTGCGTCGAGCACGGCGAGCGGCGGGGCTGAGGCGTGCTGCGGGGGCGGGCGGTGACGCTGCGGCCGGTGACCGACGCCGACGTGCCCGCCCTGGCCGCGATCCGGGCCACCCCGGAGGTACGCCGCTGGTGGCGCGGCGGTGACGACCTGGCCGAGTCGGTCCGGGCCGACCTGGCCGACGACGCGCTGACCGTCTACGCCGTCGAGCACGACGGCAGGCTGGTCGGCGCGATCCAGTGGTACGCCGAGACCGACCCCGACTACCGCCATGCCAGCCTGGACGTCTTCCTCGACCCGGCGGTACGTGGCTCGGGGCTGGGTGGCGACGCGATCCGCACCTTGGTCCGGCACCTGATCGACGAGTACGGCCACCACCGGTTCACCATCGACCCGGCGGCGGCGAACACGGCGGCGATCCGGGCGTACGCGAAGGTGGGGTTCCGTCCGGTGGGCATCATGCGCCGCTACGAGCGCGGGGCGGACGGGCGCTGGCACGACGCGCTGCTGATGGACCTGCTCGCCGAGGACCTGTCCGGCTGAACGAACGGGCGTGCCCGGCACCACGTGGGTGCCGGGCACGCTTTCCGGTAGCTGTGTGACGGTCAGCGCTGGAGGGTCAGCACACCCGGCCGCCACGGCAGCAGGTTGTAGTCGCCTCCCGCACTGGGGTTCTTGCCCTGGTACAGGAACTGGAGGTTGCAGGCGTCGATGGTCTTGGTCTGGTCGGGGTTGGTGCGGACCAGGTCACCGTGGCTGATGTCGTTGGTCCACGTGGCGCCGCTGTTGGCCTTGCCGGCGAACGGGTTGCTCTCCGTGGCGGCCTGCGGGGTCCACGAGCCGCTCAGGCTGTTGGACGTGAACGACCGGAAGTAGCGTCCCTGGCTCCCGATCGCCTCGACGATCATGAGGTACTGGTTCTGGCCGGCCACCTTGTAGACCTCGACGCCCTCGAACAGGTTGTTCGTCGAGTCGGTCATGATCGTCGTGTAGTTCGAGCCGAAGCTGCCCGGGAAGTTCCCAAGCGGCATGCTCGACCGGTAGATCTTGCCGTTGTCCCCGGCGAAGAACAGGTACATGTTCTGGTCGTCACCGATGAGGGTCTGGTCGATGACGCCGTACGGGGCGTCCGGCAGGGTGGCGGTGGACAGCGTCTGCGGCGCGGACCAGCCGTTGGCGTTCGTCGGGTCGCTCGACGTCTTGTAGCTGAACGAGGTCGGTCCCCACTGGTACGCCAGCACCCAGATGTTCTTCGGCGCGAAGTACAGCAGGGTGGGGGCCACGGTGCCCTGGCTCATCCCGTTCTGGCCGGCCGAGGCCATGTCGGACCAGTTGGTGAACGGGGTGAAGTTCATCGAGCTGTACTGGCCGCTGCTGTTGACGTACGACCCGTAGACCAGGTGCTTGCCGTTGTAGACCACGTTCGTGAAGTCCTTGAGCGAGACCCAGCCGTTCTGCGGGTTGGCCAGCGCGCCGGTCGACGACCACCGGTAGGTCGACGGGAGCGCGCAGCCGCCCGGCGGGGGCGTCGTGGTCGGCGGCGGCGTGGTCGGGGGCGTGGTGCCACCGAAGTCGGTCCGCCACTGCTGGTTGGTCTGCCCGTGGCAGTCGTACAGCTGGACCTGCTGGCCGTTGCCGGTGCCCCAGACGTCGAGGCAGCGGCCGGACTGGACGCCGCTGATGGTGCCGTTGGAGTTGATGTTCCACTGCTGGTTCGACTGGCCGTTGCAGTCGTAGATGATGATCGCGGTTCCGTTCGCGGTGCCCCTGGCGTTCGCGTCGAGGCACTTGCTGCCGTAGACCATCAGCTGCTTGCTGGAGGTGTACGTCCACTGCTGGTGGGACTGGCCGTTGCAGTCCCAGAGCTGGACGCGGGTGCCGTTGGTCTGGGTGGCGTTCGGTACGTCGATGCACCGGCCCGACTGCACTCCGACGATCCGGCCGGCGCCACCGCTGGGCGGCGGTCCGGTGGTCGGGGTCGTGGTCGGCCCGGAGGTCGGGGCGGCGGCGTTGAGCGCGTTGAGGACCGAGGTGTACGCGGCCTTCTTGTTGCCGCCGCCGTCGAACAGCAGCGGGCTCTCGCCTGAGCGCCACGAGTCGCTGTCGCGCACACCCCAGACGGTGATGCCGATGCACCGCGGCACGTTGATGCACGCCTGGGTCAGCCCGGCGTACTGGCTGGTCGAGGCGTTCGTGACGTCGACCTCGGTCAGCGCTACGTCGACACCCAGGGCGGCGAAGCTGGACAGCGTGGTCTGGAAGTTGCCCGGCAGCGAGCTGCCGCCGGTGAAGTGGGTCTGCAGGCCGACACAGTCGATCGGGACGCCGCGGGACTTGAAGTCCCGGATCATGTTGTAGACGCCCTGCGTCTTACCGTACGACCAGTTCTCGATGTTGTAGTCGTTGTAGCAGAGCTTCGTCGACGGGTCGGCCGCCCGCGCGGTCCGGAACGCCACCTCGATCCAGTCGTTACCGGTGCCCTGCAGATTCGACTGCCGACGGCTGCCGTCCTCGTTGAACGCCTCGTTCACCACGTCCCACGCCGCGAGCTTGCCCCGGTAGTGGGCCATCACGCCGTTGATGTGATCGATCATCGCCTGCCGCAGGTTGCTACCGCTCAGGCTCTGCATCCAGCCCGGCTGCTGCGCATGCCACGCCAGGGTGTGCCCGCGGACCTTCAAGCCCCGCTGGGTGGCCCAGTTGTAGATCTGGTCACCGGAGGAGAAGGTGAACTGGCCCCGGTTGGGCTGCGTCGCGTCCGGCTTCATCTCGTTCTCAGCCGTGATCATGTTGAACTCGCGCCCGGCGATCGTGCTGTACGTGGAGTCGCCGAGCCGGCCCGCCGCGATGGCGGTGCCGAAGTAGCGGCCCGACTGCGCGGCGGCGGCGCCCAGCGTGGACGCGGCGGCGTTCGCCGACGGCATCATCACCGCGACGGCTGCCACCGTCACGGCGCTGACCGCGCCGGCGAGCAGCGCCCGGACGGCTGGTGATCGCCGTCGCCGGCTCCCGCCGCGATGAACGGATGGGCTCATGGCCATCGTGGCCTCCTTACTGGCCAACACCCAGGCCGTCGGGGCGAAGACGACTGGACGTCTCGGTTGGGTATCTAGCTCCGTCGATGCTTTCATCGCGCATCGACGAGGACAATGGTGTTTCAGAAAC
>NZ_JBMVFV010000126.1:0-11361 GCF_049538395.1 Micromonospora sp. AB353
CGCGACGAGGAGGCGGCGCCGGCCCGCCGGACCGACGGCGAACGGTCCCGCCGCCGTCGCCGCGACGACGAGGAACGCGTGACTCGCCGCTCCCGGACCGAGGAGCGGGTGGCTCGCCGCTCCCGCGACGACGAGGACCTGGTCGCCCGGTACTCCGCGCCGCCGGAGAGCGGCGGCCGGCACTCGGCGCCCCCGGACACCGGCGGTCGCCACTCCGCGCCCCCGGACAGCGGCCGGTACGCCACCGCGGCCGAGGTGGCCCGCTACTCCGCGCCCCCGCGCGCCACCGACGAGCCGGAGGAGCCGTGGGACAGCCCGCGCCGCTGGGAGTCCCGTCCGGTCTCCGGTGAGCCGATCTCGGCCGGCCCGATCTCCGGCACCCCGCTCTCGGCCGAACCGCTCAGCGGGTCCGGCCGCCGCTACCGCGACGAGGAGGACGTGCCGGAGGAGCCGGACTACTGGCGCCCGCCGGCCCGCTACGCCGCCGACGAGGCGTTCGTCGACGACACCCCGACGCTCGTCGACCTCGCCTCCCGCCGGGCGATGCGCGCGGGCAAGGAGAGCCGGTCCGGCCGTCGCAAGCGGGCCGACGCGGACGCCGTCGACGGTGCGTACTGGGCCGGGCTGCGGGGTGAGGCCCGGTGACGCGCCCGACGATCCCGCCGGTCGCCTGTGTCGGTGAGCCCCGCCTGACCGCCGGCTTCGCCGAGTTCGGCCGGCTCGACCTGCTGGCCCACGAGGAGGTGCACGGCCCGATCGGCCCGATGGAACCGGCGGCGCTGCTGCGGCTCGCCGAGGCCATCGACCTCAAGGGCAAGGGCGGCGCGGGCTTCCCGTTCGCCCGCAAGCTGCGCGCCGTGCTGGAGTCCTGCGAGCGGCAGGACCTGGGCGCCGTGGTGGTCGTCAACGCCACCGAGGGGGAGCCGGCGAGCTGGAAGGACAAGGTACTGCTCACCCGCGCCCCGCACCTCATCCTGGACGGCGCCGCGCTCGCCGCGTTCGCGCTCGACGCCGAGGAGATCGTGATCGGGGTGGCCGACGACGGGGTGGGCCGGCCCTCGCTGACCGAGGCGTTGCAGGAACGGCGGATGCCGGTGCCCACCACCATCGTCACGGTGCCGCACCGGTTCATCTCCGGTGAGGGCGGCGCGCTCGTCAACGGCATCAACGGCCTGCCGCACATCCCGCCCGGCACGAAGAAGCGCTCCAGCGACTCCGGCGTCGGCGGGCTGCCCACGCTGCTCTCCAACGCCGAGACGTACGCCCAGCTCGCCGTCGCCGCCCGGATCGGCCCGTACGAGTACGCCGCGCTCGGCACCGACGACGAGCCGGGCACCGTGCTGCTCACCGTCACCGGGTCGGCGAAGCGTCCGGCCGTGGTGGAGTGCGCCGCCGGCACCCCGCTGCGCGAGATCCTCGACCTGTGCGAGGTGCCGCCCGGCCCGGGCATCCTGATGGGCGGCTACCACGGCAAGTGGATCACCGCGGCGGCCGCCGAGCGGGCCGAGGTGTCCCGCAAGGGGCTCACCGCCGTGGGTGGCACGCTCGGCGCCGGCATCATCGTGCCGCTCGGTGCCGACACCTGCCCGCTGGGCGAGGCCGCGCAGGTGGTGCGCTACCTCGCGGGCGAGTCCGCCGGGCAGTGCGGCCCGTGCAAGATGGGCCTGCCCGACCTGGCCCGCTCGGTCGACCTCGCCGTCTCCGGCAGCGCGCCGGTCGAGCTGGTCCGGGCCGCGGCCGGGGACGTCAAGGGACGCGGCGCGTGCAGCCACCCGGACGGCACCGCCCGGTTCGCGCTGTCCGCCATGGAGGTGTTCGCCGACGACCTGCGGCTGCACGCCACCGGCGAGGGCTGCGGCAAACGCGTCAAGGGCATGATGGGCCTGCCCGGCGCGCCGGACGCCAACCCGCAGAAGCTCACCCTGGACTGGTCGCGCTGCGACGGCCACGGACTCTGCGCGCACGTGGTGCCGGACTTCATCCGGCTCGACGGCAACGGCTACCCGGCGTTCCCGCCCACACCGGTGCCGACGTGGCTGCGCGAGGGCGCGCTCAAGGCGGTAAAGGTCTGTCCCGAACTCGCGCTCCGCCTCGTCCGGGCCGAGTAGAACCAGGAGCCGCCGATGCGTACCGCCGTCCGTGTGACAGCCGCCGCCGTACTGGCCGCCACGCTCGCCGCCGCGACCGCCTGCGCCGCCGGACCCGAGCCCGGCGCCCGGGACGCAGCGGTCGCCCCGGCGGCCCCGGCCGCCGCGTCCCCGGCCGGGCCGGCATCCGCGCCGGCGTCCGCGTCACCGGCCGTGGTGCCGGCCGCGCTGTCGTTCACCGGCAAGACCCTCGACGGTACGGCGTTCGACGCCGCCGCCCTGGCCGGGCGGCCGGTCGTGCTCTGGTTCTGGGCGCCCTGGTGCGCCACCTGCGCCAGCCAGGCGTGGACGGTGGCCGAGATCGCCCCCACCTACCGCGACACCGTCCCCATCGTCGGCGTCGCCGGACTCGGCGAGCAGAAGGCCATGACGTCGTTCGTCACCGAGTTCGACCTGGGCGGCACGACACAGATCGACGACCGGGCGGGCACGCTGTGGCGCCGGTTCAAGGTGGCCGAGCAGAGCACGTTCGTCGTCCTGGACCGCACCGGCCGGGTCGTCCACCAGGGATTCCTGGACGGCGAGGCGTTGACCCGGCAGGTCGAGACGCTGGCCCGGGGATGACCGGCGCGCTGCTGCTCGCCCTGACCGCGGGCATGCTCGGCGCGGTCAACCCGTGCGGCTTCGCGATGCTGCCCGCGTACCTGTCGTTGCTGGTGGCCGGCCCCGGCGGCGGGCGCGGCGCGGTCGGCCGCGCGCTCACCGCGACGGCCGGGCTGACCCTGGGGTACGTGCTGGTGTTCGGCGCGTTCGGGCTGGCCCTGGCACCGGCGGCGGACTGGCTGCGGCCCCGGCTGCCGTGGCTGACGGTGACGCTCGGCGTGCTGCTGGCGCTGGCCGGATGCTGGCTGCTCGCCGGCCGGAAGCTGCCCGCACCGCGCCCGCTGCGCGCCGCGCCCCGGCTCACCCGCACGTGGCCGTCCATGGCGCTGTTCGGCGCGGCGTACGCGCTCACGTCGCTGACCTGCGCGATCGCGCCGTTCCTGGCGATCGTGGTGACAAGCCTGCGGGCCGGGTCGCCGTTGCGCGGGCTGGCGCTGTTCGGGGCGTACGCGCTGGGGATGGCGCTCGTGGTCGGCGTGGCCGCGCTCGCCGTGGCGCTGCTGCGCGGCCGGGTCGTGGCGCGGCTGCGCGGCGCGGGCGCGTGGGTGCCCCGGCTGAGCGGCCTGGTGCTGCTGGTCGCGGGCGGCTACGTCGCGTGGTACGGCTGGTACGAGGTACGCCTCGCCCAGGGCCGCTACGACGCCTTCACCGACCCGATCATCCGCACCGCCGCCCGCATCCAGCAGTCCGTGGTGAGCGCCGTCGACATGCTGGGCCCCGCCGTCCTCGCGGCCCTCCTCGCCGCGCTGCTCCTCGCCGTCTCCCGCCCTCGCTCCCTCTCCCGCGATCTTGCAGTTGGTGCCCGGGCGGAAGGGGTGAAGCGGACTTCCGGCGGGCCGGAAGTGCAAGATCGCGGGGGAGCGGCGGGAGCGGCGGGGGAGCGGGTCAGCGCGGGGTGAGGCGGTCGGTGCCGAGCTTGTCGCGGAGGACCTCCGGGACCACCACCGAACCGTCGGGCTGCTGGCACTGCTCCAGGATGGCCGGGAACAGGCGGCTGGTGGCCAGCGCCGAACCGTTGAGCGTGTGCACGAAACGGGTCTGCTTCGCGCCCGGCTCGCGGTAGCGGATGGCTGCCCGGCGCGCCTGGTAGTCGCCGGCCCAGGAGACCGACGACACCTCCTTGTACTTGCCGGTGCTCGGCATCCACACCTCGACGTCGAGCGTCTTCTTCATCGAGGCGCTCGCGTCACCGGCGGCGAGCAGGCTGGTCTGGAAGTGCAGACCGAGCTTGCCGACCAGGCCCTCGACGTGGCCGACCATCGCCTCCAGCGCCTCGCCCGCCTGCTCCGGCAGCGTGAACTGGAAGATCTCCACCTTGTTGAACTGGTGGCCGCGCACGGTGCCGCGCTCGTCGGAGTGCGAACCGGCCGCCTCGCGCCGATAGCACGGCGTGTACGCGAACGCCTTCAACGGCAGCTTCGGCGTCTCCAGGATCTCGTCCTGGTACGCGCCGAGGATCGCCGTCTCCGCCGTGGGCAGCAGGAACTGGCCGCGCGAGGACGACTGCTTGTCGATGTGGTAGACGTCGTCGTGGAACTTCGGGAACTGCCCGGCGGCGAAACCGGCGCTGTCCAGCAGCAGGTGCGGCGGGAGCAGGAACTCGTAGCCGGCCTGGATGTTCTGCTCGATCAGCCAGTTCACCAGCGCCCACTCCAGCCGGGCGCCCAGGCCGGTGTACATCCAGAAGCCCGAGCCGCCGAGCTTGACGCCCCGCTCGTGGTCGACCAGGCCGAGCGCGCGGCTCAGCTCCACGTGGTCGCGTACCTTCTCGATGGCCGGTGCCTCGCCGAACGTCCGCACCACCCGGTTGGCCTCCTTGCCGCCGGGGACCACGTCGTCGGCGGGCAGGTTCGGCAGCTCGCTCATCGCCGAGCGGAGCCGGGACTGCACCTCGTCGAGCTGGGACTCCAGCTCCGCGAGCTGCTTGCGCTCGGCCTCCGGGGCGACCGGCTGCGGCGTGCCGCCGGACCGTTTCGCCTCCGCGTACGCGCGCGCCTCGGCCTTGCGGCGCTGCCGCTCGGCGTCGATCTCCGTGATCAGAGCGCGTCGTTCCTGGTCGAGCCGCTGGATGTCGTCCAGCGCCCGGGTGACCTCGGCGGGATCCAGACGCTTCGCCAGCGCGGTCGCCACCGCCTCGCGATCCTTCCGGATCAACTCCATGTCGAGCATGCTGCTCGTACGCCTCCGTCCAGGCAGTCAGGTGGGACCTCCAGATGCTACCGTCGCGCCCCCGCCGCCCCGGCCCGGCCCGCGCAGCCCGCCGCCGCGAGGCCCTTTCCGGTGACGGTGCGTGGTGGCTGAGCCGTCGACAGGGTGTGCTCACGTTGCGTGATGGCGCTCCGGTGCCCGCGCCGCCCCGCTGCGGACCACCAGCCCGCTGAACTGGTCAATCTCACGGATCCGCTCTCCGGCGGACATGCCCCTCCGGCGACTTTGCTCTGCAGCCACCGACGCGGCGTTCGACGGAGCGTCAGCGTCTCGCGGATGGCTGCAGAGCAAAGTGCGCAAGAGGTGACGCACCCGGGAGGGCGGCGGCGTCACGCACGGTCACGGATAGGTGCCGCGGAGCGGTGCCGGCTCCGACGACAAGCGCGAACCGTCAGAGGCGTACCGGCATCAGGACCGAGAAGGCGTGCGCGTCGTCGGGCCGCCGCACGGCCAGCGGGGCGATCGGGCCGTCCAGCTCCAGCACGAGCTGACCGTCGCCGGACCCCAGGGCGTCCAGCAGGTACTCCCGGTTGACCGCCACGCGAAGCGCATCCGCAGCGTCGCCCGCGCCGTTCGGATCCACCAGGCGCAGCTCGCCCCGGCCGTCCAGGCCGAGCGCCACCACCTCGTGCGCGACGCCCTCGTGTGCGCGGTGACAGACCGGGACGTCGTCGGTGGTGAGCGCCGCGCGCAGCGCCGCGCCGTCGAACGGGATCCGGTACGCGGGTACGTCGCCGAGCTGTGCCCGCAGCAGCCGCCGGTAGTCCGGGAAGTCGTACGGCAGCGGGTCGGCGGCCACCGGGCGGCCCGCCACCGTCACCGTCACCCGGTCGGTGGCGACGACGACGTCGGCGGATTCGGCGCCGTCGGCGTCCAGCAGCGCGCGGAGGTCGTCCACAAATGCCACCGGCAGCAGCGCGTTCACCGGCGGGCCGTCGACGGTGGCGGCGACGCGGGCCACGGCGAGCCGGTGCCGGTCGGTGGCGACCAACCTGACACCGTCCGGCTCGACCTCCACCAGCACACCGGACAGGACCGGCAGGCCGGGGTCGGCGCCGACGGCGAAGCGTACGGCGTCCACGGCGGCGGCGAGGTCGGTGCGGGACAGCACGAGGCGGGTGGTCACGATGGTCTCCTCCGGGTCGATCAGGCTGCGGATCCGGGAGAGTTCGCGACGGGCGTCGGCCAGGCCGTCCTCCAGGCGGCGCAGGTGCGCGTCCAGCAGCCGGTGCACCTCGGCCGGCCGGTGCCGGTTCCGCAGCGCCTCGGCGATGCCGGCCAGCGGCATCCCCACCCGGCGCAGCCCGGCCACCAGCCGGGCCGGGTCCACCTGCTCCCCGGTGTACCAGCGGTAGCCGGTCACCGGGTCCACCCGGGCCGGAGCCAGCACCCCGGAACGGTCGTAGAACCGCAGCGCGCTGACCGTCAACCCGCTGGCCCGGGCCAGTTCGCCGATGCTGCGAAGCTCGCTCTCCACGGCCGTCATCCTGTGACCTCAAGCGGGTCGAGGGTCAACCTCACGACGACAGCGTGCGGAACGTGATGCCGGCGCGTACCAGCCGGTCCAGCAGCGCGTCACCCATCGCCGCGACCGGCGTGACCTGCCCGGCGGTCTCCGGCAGGTCGTCGAAGGCCAGGCAGAGCGCCGACTCGGCGAGCATCTTGGCGGTCTCGTCGTAGCCCGGGTCGCCGCCCGCCACCTCGGTCACCACCCGCCGGCCGCCGCCGGTGCCCACGAACCGCACCCGGAACCACGACCTGGCCCGCTGCTCGGCGGTCGGGCCCTGCCCGGAGGCGAGCCGCCCGAGCAGCCACCGCCGCGTCGGGGCCACCTTCACCAGCCCCACCACACCGGCCAGCCCGACGCCGGCGACGAGCACCGTGGGCAGCCGCTTCATCGCGGCGAAGTGCCGGTAGCGGAAGTCCGGGCCGTACTCCGGGCGGGCCGCCGCGGACCGGCGGACCACCTGCGGGTCGATGGTGGGCAGCGGCACCGCCCACTGGCCGAACTCGCGTACCCGGCCGACCCTGCCCGGGACCGCGCGGACCCGGCGTCCGTCCGGGCCGGGCTCCATCGCCCGGCGGGCCCGCGCCGCGCGGCTCATCTCACCGGTACGGGAGAACGCGGTGAGCGCCGAATGGTACGTCCCGGCGGAGAACCGGCCACCGGCCCGGACGTAGCCGTCCACGGCGATCGGCCCGTCGGCGGGCAGTTGCTTGACCGTGTACCAGACGCCCAGGTCGTGCGGGATCGAGTCGAAGCCGCAGGCGTGCACCAGGCGTGCCCCGGTGCGCACCGCCTCGGCGTGGTGCCGCACGTACATCCGGTCCACGAACTCCGGCTCGCCGGTGATGTCGAGGTAGTCGGTGCCGGCCGCGGCGCACGCGGCCACCAGCGGCTCGCCGTGGTGCACGTACGGGCCGACTGTCGTGGCGACCACCCGGGCGCTCTCCGCCACCGCGCGCAGCGACGCCGGGTCGGTCACGTCGGCGGTGAGCAGCGGCAGCTCGGCCAGGGCCGGGTCGATCGCGGCCAGCCGGTCCCGTACCGCTGCGAGCTTGTCCGGGTTACGCCCGGCGAGTGCCCAGCGCAGCCGGTCCGGCGCGTGCCGGGCCAGATAGTCGGCGGTCAGCCCGCCGGTGAAGCCGGTGGCGCCGAACAGGACGAGGTCGTACGGACGGTCTGCGCGCATCCGCCGAGTGTGCCATCCACGGCGCTCACCTTCACGGTGTGAAGAGCACCCGGACGCAGCCGTCGGCCCGGTCCCGGAACAACGCGTACCCCTCGGCGCCGCGCTCCAGCGGCATCCGGTGCGTGGCCAGGTGCTCGGTGACCAGCTCGTCGCGGGCCATCCGCTCCAGCAGCGCCGGGATCGCGGCACCGCCCCGGCGCCGGGCGGCGCGGACGGCGAGCCCCTTGTCGGCGAACGCACCGAGCGGGAACCGGTCCACGAACCCGGGCCGGGCGCCGAGCACCACCACCACGCCGCCCTTGCGGCAGGCGTGCACCGCCTCGCGCAGTGCCGCCCCGCCGTCCGGCTCGGCCACCGGCCACCGGCCCGGCACGGCCGGCACCCCGGAGGCGTCGACGCACACGTCCGGGCCCCGGCCGCCGCTGCGTTCGCGCAGCTCGGCGAGCACGTCCACGTACCTGTGGTTGAGCGCCTCCACGCCGTCGTGCCCGGTGACCATCCGCAGCCGGTCGTCCCGGTCGTCGACCACCACCACCCGGTCCGCGCCCCGGGCCACCGCCGCGTCGGCGGTGAGCTGGCCGACCGCGCCCGCGCCCCACACCGCCACCACGTCGCCGGGGGCCACCTCGCCCAGCTCGGCGCCGTACCAGCCGGCCGGCGCGGCGTCGGCGGCGAACACCGCCCGGTCGTCGCTCACCGACTCCGGCACGGCGAACGCGCCCACGTCGGCGTACGGCACCCGCACGTACTCGGCGTGACCACCGGCGAAGCCGCCCAGCCGGGCCGGGCGGCCGTAGCCGCCGGCGGGCGGCTGCCCCCACTCCGGCTCGGCCGCCACGCCGCTCGTGCCGTTGTCGCAGCACGCCGGCAGCCCCTGCCGGCAGAACCAGCACGCCCCGCAGGCCACCGCCGCGCCCACCACCACCCGGTCGGCGACCCGGTGCCGGCGTACCTCCGGACCGACCTCGACCACGTCGCCGAGGAACTCGCGTCCGAGCACCTCCCCGGCGGACGCCTCGGGCACCTGCCCACCGAGAAGGGGCAGGTCCGCACCGCAGGTGGTGCTGCGCCGGACCCGGACGATCATGTCCTGGGCGTTGCGCAGCTCCGGGTCCGGGACGCGGCGCACCTCGACCAGGCCGGCACCGGCCCAGCAGAGCGCCCTCACGTCGCGGTCCCCGGCCGGTCCAGCGGCGAACGGTCCGCCCGCAGCACCTCGCCGGTCTCCAGGAGCTGCTTGGTCTGCCGCAGCACGTGGCGCAGGAACCGGCCCGGGTCGTCGCCGACCAGGTGCGCGGCGAACCCCGGGAGCGTGCACTCCCCGCCCAGCGGGCGGACCGCCAGCTCCGTTCCACGCCCGCCCGGCGCCGGACGGGCCCACAGCTCGACCGCGCCGTCGAGGCGGCGCAGCGGCTCGGGCCACCGGCCGGCCGGGAGCACCTGCTCGGGCGCCCCGGCGATGGTCACCACCTGCCACCGGCCCGGCCGCGGGTCGGCGCCGGACCGCCGCGCCCGGCGGCGCGCCAGCACCCGCGCGCCCGCCGGAGCCAGCACCCGTGCCCCCGCCAGCGCCAGCGCGCCCGCCGCGAGCCGTCCGCTCCGCGTCACCCGACCTCCCGCCGTCCCGATGGCGGCGCCACCCGGCCGCCGCTCCGCGTGCCTACAGGGTGCGCGGCGCCCGGGTGAGCGGGGTTCGCCCGGAAGGGGTGAACCGGCGCGGTGCGGGTAACCGCTGCCCGCACCGACGGGGGGAGGGACGCATGCCGGAGGAGGCAGACCAGGTCGTCACCGCACCGAGCGGCACAAGCGACATCACCGGTACGCCCGATCTGCTCACCACCGGTCTCGATTCGCCGGATGTCGCCGGTGGGACGCTGCCGGGTGGCCCGCCGCTGCTGGCGTCCCGGTTGACGCCGCCCGTGCCGCCCGAGCCGGTCCTGCTGCGTCCGCGGCTGCTCGACCGGCTGGAACAGGGCGCGTCCGGCCCGGTGACGCTCGTCTGCGCGCCGGCCGGCTGGGGCAAGACGACGCTGCTGTCGACGTGGGCGCAGGGGGAGCGGGACGGGCCGGCGCCGGCCTGGGTGACGGTGGCCGAGGGGGAGACCACCCGGCGGCTCTGGGGCTACCTCGCGGCGGCCCTGCGTACCGCCGCCGCCGACGACCCGGACGACGCGCCGCCGCCGGTGCCGGACGGACCACCCCGGCCCGAGCAGCTCGAAACGCTCGCCGCCGCGCTCGCCGCCCGGGAACGGCCCGTGCTGCTGGTCCTGGACGACCTGCACCGGGTCACCGACCCGGCCGCCCTGACCGGGCTGGAGTTCCTGCTCCGGCACTCCGACGGCCGGTTGCGGCTGGTGGCCGGCGCGCGCGGCGAACCACAGCTGGCGCTGCACCGCTGGCGGCTGGCCGGTGAGCTGACCGTGATCGGCGCCGACGACCTGGCGTTCACCGCCGACGAGGTGGCCGACCTGCTCGTCGCACACGGCGTGGCCGTGCCCGCCCCGGCGGTGGCGCGGCTGGCCGAGCGCACCACCGGCTGGCCGGCCGGGCTGCGCTTCGCCGCGCTCGCACTCGGCGACGCCGCCGACCCGGCCCGCGCGGTGGAACGGTTCGCCGGTGACCAGCCGGACGTCGCCGCGTACCTGCGGGACGAGGTGCTGGCCCCGCTGGAACCGGCGACCCGCGACGTCCTGCGCCGGGTGGCGGTGGCCGTCGCGGTGCACGCCGACCTGGCCGCCGCGCTGACCGGGCGGCCCGACGCCGGGCACCTGCTCGCCGAGGCGGCCCGCGAGGGCGGCTTCCTGCACCGGGACGGCGGCAGCCCGCAGTGGTACCGGCCGCACCCGCTGCTGGCCGACGTGCTGCGCGACGAGCTGGACCGGCTGCCCGCCGACGAGGTGCGGGAGCTGCACCGGCGTGCCGCCGGGTGGTACGGCACCCACGACCGTCCGGCCGAGGCACTGCGGCACGCGCTTCTCGCCGGTGCGTGGGCCGACGCCACCGAGCTGCTCGTCACCCGCTGGCCCGAGCTGGCACCGGACGAACCGGCCGCCGTACCCGCCCCACCCGAGCCGCCCGCCGAGGCGGTCCGCCGGGATCCGGAGCTGGCGCTGGCCGCCGCCGCCGAGCGGGCCTACGCCGGGGATCCGGCCGCCGCCGACGCGCAGCTGCGGCGGGCCCTCGTCGACGCGGCCGACCTGCCCGCGCCGCGCCGAGACCGGTTCGGCCGGCTGGCCGCCGCCGTGGAGCTGAGCCTCGCCCGGCTCGGCGGCGACCACGAGGAGGTACGCCGGGCCGCCGACCGCCTGCTCGCCACCGCGTCCGGCCCGCCCGCGGACGCGGGAGCCGATCCGCGTGCCGGGTCGGCCGAGCGGGACGACGTGCGTGCGGTGGTCGGTGCCGCGCACGGCCTGGTCGCGCTGGCCGAGGGGGAGCTGTCCACCGCCCGGGACCGGTTCGCCGCCGCGCGGGAGGCGGCGCGGCGGGCCGGGCGGCCGCGTACCGAACTGCTCTGCGTCAGCCGCTCGGCACTGCTGGAGGCGGCCCGGGGCGCGCTGCGGGCCGCCGAGGAGCTGGCCCGGGAGGCGCTGGCGATGCCGCCGTGTCAGGGCTGGTCGTCGCGGTCCGACTGCGGCTACGCGTACCTGGCGCTGGCGTTCGTGGACTGGCAGCGGGACCGGCCGGCGGAGGCCGTGGCCCACCTGGCGCTC